>NZ_JBTYKD010000328.1:0-78452 GCF_054880495.1 Nostoc sp. | reverse complement strand
AAGACCACTGCTGCAAGATGCTGATCCTAAAGGTAAATTGCGATCGCTCCTCGAACAACGAACACCACTTTACTCTCAAGCCGATTTGCACATCACCGAGCGAGAGGGAGAAACACCTGAAGAGGTTGCCAAGCGTGTACTTGAGGCAATTCCTACCGTTCTCAAAACACAAGTTTCTCATTAACATCAAACTTATATTCAATAAGTAAAAATGTTGATTTGCAGAGAAACCCAGTTTCAACAGGATTTTTATCTCTAGATGATATTAAAGTTCCACCGGGTAACAGGTTAGAAACATTAAAAGGCGATCGCAAAAGTCAGCATAGCATTCGGATTTACGACCAATATCGAATTTGCTTTATATGGACACCTTAAGGTGCATCAGAAGTTGAAATAGTTGATTACCATTAGGAGATAACAACAGATGAGAGTTCCAAAATATAGACCACCATCCCATCCAGGTGAAATATTACTGAAAGATTTTCTAGAGCCAATGGGAATAACCCAACGAGAACTTGCAGATGCGCTTCACGTACCTTATCAGCGAATAAATGAGCTGATAAATCAAAAGCGAGGTATTACACTTAGTACCGCAGTACGGTTATCAAAATTCTTTGGAAATAGCTGAGAGTTTTGGTTAAACCTCCAACAAACTTGGGAACTTTATCACGTATTCAAGCAAGAACAAGAGGAACTAAAAACTATATTGCAATTCAGAACTACGTGAGAAATTGCATTCCCATCCACCACACAATAACTCCAAATATCACTGTTTATTCAGTGATTACTAAAAGAGAGAAACCAGTTTTCTATCGGTGATATATTGAAAATAGTGGTGTAGTTTTTGAGAGAAACTGCGACATCTCTTGACTCACCTCTGCGCGTCTGGGCATCCAAACAAAATAATTTGCGAGTGATACCTGTATAAAAAGCTTATTTTTGCTCTTGGCAGCTATGAGATATTGTTGCAGGTTACAAAGTCTTCTACACTGACTTAAATAGGTTTTAACTCTTAACGGCGGCTCCTCATGACGGTCAACGATTCTGAATACATCAGGCAAACTGAAGCCACTCGTGTACGTGTACTAAGCGAAGCACTACCTTATATTCAACAATTCGCCGGTCGCACTGTTGTTGTGAAATATGGTGGTGCGGCGATGAAAGAAAGTACCCTTAAAGATAAAGTCATCCGCGACATTGTATTTTTATCCTGTGTCGGCTTGCGTCCGATTCTAGTACATGGCGGTGGACCAGAAATTAACAGTTGGTTAGATAAACTGGGAATTGAACCGCAATTTAAGGATGGTCTACGAGTCACCGATGCCGCCACAATGGATGTGGTGGAAATGGTTTTAGTTGGTCGAGTCAATAAAGAAATTGTCTCGCTGATTAACCAAGCTGGAGGCTTGGCTGTAGGACTTTGCGGTAAAGACGGTAATTTATTTACAGCCCGTCCCCAAGGTCAAGAAGGCATCGGCTTTGTGGGAGAAGTTAGCGGTGTTAATATCAAGATTTTGGAGACACTATCTACTAATGGTTATATCCCAGTAGTGTCCAGTGTCGCCGCAGACGAAACGGGACAAGCTTATAATATTAACGCCGATACTGTAGCTGGAGAAATCGCTGCTGCACTAGGAGCAGAAAAGTTAATTTTACTGACCGACACCAGTGGAATTTTAAGAGATTACAAAGACCAGTCTACTTTGATTCCAAAAGTAGATATCCGCGAAGCCCGCGAGCTGATTGCCAATGGTATAGTTAGCGGTGGAATGATTCCCAAAGTAAGTTGTTGTGTGCGATCGCTTGCTCAAGGAGTCCGTGCAGCACACATCATTGATGGTCGCATTCCTCACGCCCTATTACTAGAAATCTTTACTGATGTTGGGATTGGGACAATGATTTTAGGTTCGCAGTTTACCTCTTAGAGACGCTGGTCATCTTTAATGAAGGTGCAATATTTGACAAAATTCCAGCGAAGAAGTCTTAGAATTTTTGTTATCTAATCATCTTCTCTAAAGCGATTTGCAAATCTTTTGTCAAATCGCTCACAGCTTGTCTAGCCGCCAAGCGATCGCCCTGACAATTTCCCCAGCGTTCGGTAACTGAAATTGGCTCTCCCACGGTGATTTGTGTTTGTCGCAAACCTAACTGAGGTCGTCCTGGAAGTGTGGTATTTTGAATTCGGGAAAGCATATCGAATACAAGCAAAGCTGTTTCTGCAAACCGTTCCGCCGTCGGTTCTTCCTGAATATAAGTAGCTGTGACGGCAACAAAACTTTCCACTATCCGCATATGCCGCATTCGCAAGTCTGCTTCCTCGGCAATCCAGTCTGCCAAACCGCGTTTAAAGGGTGGTAAAGTATTGATATCTGGCAAATCTTCCCGATAAATGTAATTCCACCCAGCCTCTTCCAAACGGCGACAACGGTCAATAAAATTACCCTGCGCTTGAACTCCAAAATATTGCTCCGCAACTTGTAAAGCCTTATCCAGTAGGCGATGGAGTCGGACAATTAACACCTGATTCGGACTAGCAGATTCATCAGTTGAGATGCTTTTTGGGATATCTTGATGATAAAAGCGACGATAAAACTCTTCCATCTCCGTAATTAGATATTCAGCCAATCTGCAAAGGCGTTGATAGTAAAACTCTTCGCCCTCGCCCGAATAAATCTCCTTAACTGCCAAGCCGCTATCAGCTTCCAACTTACTCAACAGCAAATCCAGTTTAGACCAAGGTGGCTCAACGTAGCGATACTGGATCGCGATCGGCACAATGATTACAGTCTCAGAACGGTTAGCTTTTTGCAAGTCTTCTACACACCAGAAGCCCATTTGAGCAACACCGGGTTCCAGTGGGCTAACAATACCACTATGACCATTTGTTCCGCCTTCGGGTGCCACTGCGATCGGGAGTTCGCCATTAGCAAACAACTCCCGTGCAGTTTGAATAGCTTGGCGATCTAGTCGCCTACCGCGATGAACTGGCACACCTCCGATTCTAGAGAACAACCAAGCTAGCCAATCTCCAGCCCAAACCGTCATACCCCGATCATAAAGAAAATAGCTGTGAACAAGAGATTGTAGTGTAATACCTTCCTGACGCGCAACCTTTGGCACAATGCGGGAAAGCAAATACAGCATACAGAGAGGATCTTCTACCTCTGGGTGGCGAAATGCCAACAAAAAGCGAATTTTTCCAGCCTGAAATTGTTGATAAAGTTCAGCTAATACCTCAACATTTTTGGCTTCAATCCGAATAATACCAGCTGTTAACCAAGGTCGAGTGTGAAACCGTAGTGCGATCGGCAGTAACCACCGAACAATCTGGAGTACCAGCCGGTTAAACCGTTGAGTAATAAATTTCAGTGGTGGTTGAGTAGACTGAATCGATCTAGGCAAGTCGCTCTCCAAATTGTATTTTTAGCGATTGTACAACGTCAGGTCTTGCTTTTGCCTAAACCCGCAGACTCCTGTCGTCAAACATTTCAATCCCTACGTTTGGCTATCTTGGTTACTGGACGCTGATAAACTCTTTAACAATAGTCCCTAAGAAACGTGGATTAAATAAAATGCAAAACTTCATCCTGTCTTTAGCTTCCCTCTCCTAATAAAGGAGAGGGATTGAGGGTGAGGTAAGCCAGAGACATAAATTGTATGTTATTTCATTCTTATTCCTAAGTATCGAATCAAAAATTATTTTGAATGTTTAGGAAAAGTTCGGAATAAATAGGCAAACACTGCTAAGTTCAACACAAGAATAAATATTTTTATCACCGAGAACCCCCGAATCAATTCATAAATTTCTGGGGCAATACTGATACCAACAAGTACCAACACCAAGACGTGTGCCCAACGCTTTTCGTACCATAAACCAACGGCTTCAATAGTAGTAACAATAGCATAAACTCCTGCTCCAATACCGCTAAATGCCAAGGTTCGCGGATTTAAGTTGAGAACTTTATTTAAAACCCAATCAATAATTATCGATTTCCCTTCTAAAACATAATTTTCTGAAAACACCTCTAGATTTTGATAATTTTTTAATGTCAATAATAAAGCGATCGAAGTAACCATAAGCAGCATGGCACTAAATGCTTTGTAGACAACAATTGCCACTAATCCCAATGGACGCTTTTTCAAACAACCCCCTCAGTATATATAAGTGAAACTCTGATTAACTGGCTCTGGATGAGTGGAGAGTTCAAAGCTAACACTCATTTAAATTATCAATTATGAATTTCTCGTTCCCAGTCTCTGACTGGGAATGCCTATTGGAGGCTCCGCCTCAAGACTTGCGGCACCGCAATGAGGAGCATTTCCAGCCAGAGGCTAGAAACGAGGTTTTAAAAGGGTTTTAGCTTAGGTTGACAATAGCCCTTACCCTCTCCTACGAGCAGAGGGGAGTTTGGCTACCCCAAGCCTTCTAGGGTTGGGGGCTGTGAGGTTAGGGTTTTTGATTACTGAATCGATGCTCTAGTTAAGAATAACCCGATGAAACTTGCAACTTTGCTCAATTCTGGGGTTTTGATTGACATTGGATGTGCATAGGCGTCGCCCGCACTTCGGCAAAGCTCAGTAACCACCGCAGGTTTTACCCTGAGAACTTCGACAGGTTTTACCCTGAGCTTGCCGAAGGGCTCAGGGTAAAACCTGGTCCGTACCCTTCGGGAAGCAAGCTACGCACAGCGTTTCGTAGAGAAGGGCATCGCGCATTGAAATAAATCATATCCAATGGAGGTTAGCGGACTCGAACCGCTGACATCCTGCTTGCAAAGCAGGCGCTCTACCAACTGAGCCAAACCCCCATAAAATTAAAATAGTAGGTAACTTTGGTTCCTGTTGTTATTGTAACTGATATTGTTCCATTACTAAAAGGATGAAGCTAGAAAATATCCAAGTTGTTGCAGCACTGTATAAATTTGTGAAGCTGCCAGATTTTGCCGAGAAACGAAATCCTCTGCTGTCTTACTGCCAAGCACAAGGTGTCAAGGGGACAATTTTGCTGGCACATGAAGGCATTAACGGTACAATTGCGGGTTCGCGTCAGGCGATTGACTCTGTTCTCTGGTTTCTGCGTTCTGATCCGCGTTTAGCTGACCTAGAATCCAAAGAATCCTATACCGAAACCCCGCCCTTTGAGCGGATGAAGGTGCGATTGAAGCCGGAAATTGTGACTTTGGGGTTACCTGAAATTGACCCAAATAAGCAAGTTGGGACTTATGTCAATCCCCAGGAATGGAATGATTTGATTTGTGATCCAGAAGTAACTGTGATTGACACCCGCAATGATTATGAGGTAAGTATCGGTACTTTCCAAGGCGCGGAAAATCCCCAAACTAGCTCATTCCGGGAGTTTCCCAATTATGTGCTACACCACCTCGACCCAACTAAACACAAAAAGGTTGCTCTGTTTTGTACAGGCGGCATTCGCTGTGAAAAAGCCTCATCCTTTATGCTTGCCCAAGGCTTTGCAGAAGTCTATCATCTCAAAGGTGGCATTCTCAAGTATTTGCAGGAAGTTCCAGCACATGAAAGTTTATGGGAAGGCGAATGTTTTGTCTTTGATGAGCGGGTAACTGTCAGTCATGGGTTGGATGAAGGGAGTTGTGAGCGGTGCTTCTGTTGTGGACGTCCGATTTCTGAAGAAGATAAACTCTCTCCAAAGTATGAGCTAGGTATCTCCTGTCCCTATTGTTTTGATAGCCTCACCGAGGAGAAAAGAGCGCGTCAGCAGCAAAAATGGCGTCACTACCAAACCCAAGTTGCTAACAAAAATCGGATGTAAGGGTTTAACATTGCTAAACCCCTACGACAGATCCGGTTTTTTCCATCATGCATATTTGCTATTTTCTGTCAATGCGTAAGTCCTAGTTTTATCTTGGGCGTCCCAATGTAGTGATATATAGAACAGCTTCATCAGCAGGAATACTCAAAACTTCATTTACTTGGTCATCAAAGAATCCAGCGATGCCACTGACGCCGAGATTCAGGTGGATTGCAGCTAAATTTAGGCGTTGTCCCAAATGACCAGCATCCAGATGTAAGTAACGGTAAACGCGATCGCCATATTGTGCGATCGCAGCTTTTAGATCGGCTGTATGAAATAACACCGCTCCTGCATCCCGCCCTAATTCTTGTCCTAAACAGAGAAAATGTAACTCTCGACGAAAGTTTTTAAACCGAATTTGGCGTAATTCTTGGGCTTTGGGTGCGTAATAATAACAACCCGCCTCCAATCCTTGGACTCCGCAAACAGCAATGAATGTTTCGATTAAATTCAAATCAAAGTAGTCTGGAGAAATATCTAAATTTTGGTCGATGTAATTTTGCGGTTGGTAAGTGAAATCGAGTAAACTTTTCAATTCATCGAAAGTTAAATCGTCACCATTGTAAGCGCGGGTAGAGCGTCGCTTGTACATTGTGATTTCCAGTTTTGACAGATTTTGCCCCCAGTCTATAGGCGCAGTGGTGGTGGGAATTTTCAAACAGAAAGGAAAGTTGTATTTATCCTCCAAAGATTTTTCTTGTTTGATAGTTGGGAGATTGAGATTGCCAGTTATACCTAATTGGATCTGGGTGTGTCGATGGAAATATGCCAGTAATTCACCATCGGGGATTTGAGGATAACTGGTTTCGGTGGCCGAAGGTAAAGCAGTACATCCCAATGGCAAATTTTGATTGATATCTAACAAGTCTGCCAGAGGTAAGACAGCGATCGCACCTTCTTGTTGCGGATCGATATAAAGCAGATTGTTTACCGATTCATCCACAAAACCGCCGATTAAATGGGGGCGATAGTCAGTAATCGCACCAGCCAATTCGATATTACCTAACAGGTGTCCTGTATCTAGAAAAATCCGGCGATAAGCCCGATCTTCATAGCGCCACGCAGAACGATAAAATACCGCAGTCACAATAATTGCTAATTGGGTATTATCTAGGGAAGGATGCCAGAAACAAGCAGCTTGGAGAGTTTGCCAAACATCACTTTCCCAATAATGCATCAGGGAATGATCCCGACACTGGTAGTTATACAGACCAGGTGGCAATAACGACGTACCACGGGAAACCACATAGACTTCGGCAGGGTATAATCCGCCTGCACTGGGAGCAGCACGTAAATACCCCGCACTACCCATAGAAGGTATTTTCGCTGTCAATCCATAGCTGCGAAACAGCAGCCGTGAAAGTCTTTGCCACCATTGAGCATCTGGGTTATTAGCATAAGCCTCTGGTTTTTCTTGGATATAGGGTTTGAGATCAAAAGTAGAGCCAATTTTGTACTCTTTAAAGGGAACTGGCTGTTTAGCCCAATCTAACCCTTGATTTTTGGAGGCAAGAGTATCAGGGTTGTATTTAGTCCGTTCGTGATAATGCTGGGCAATTGATTGGTGTAATTCTGGCATAGTACTTTGAATATCCTTGGGGCATCCTTTTTTTGATCTTGGCATTCATTAGCCTGATTATTTCGTGTAAATTACTACAATTTTCAGAGTCATAAAGTGGTATTCGGTAACAATTGAATTGGGCACTTGTAGTGAGCGAAGTCGTTGGCGCAGCCTCTCGTAGAGAAGTATTGGGCTTTGGGCGGCTACGCCGACTTGTACTCCTACGGAGAAGCAAGCTAGGCATAGCGTCTCCCCTTGGGAGAAGCACCTAGCGTCATTGGGAAGGCAGGCGCTAACTGAACCGTATTGAACTATAAACCTTTATATTGAAGATTATGTGGCGCTTCGATGTCATGGCAAACCCTTGATTTTAAACTGCCACATTCAACACTAACTCTATGCTGATTAATCGCAAGAGGATCGCAGACTATGACCGAGACAGTAGAGAAACTTAGGCTTGAACTATCTCAGCTATCTATTCAAGAGCGTGCAGAGCTTGCTTATTTTTTGATCCACTCTTTAGATCAAGATGTTAACGATAACGCAGAATTTGCTTGGAATGTTGAGTTAACGAAAAGGATGGAAGAGATTAATAGTGGAACAGTTTATGGTGAACTGTCAGACAAGGTATTCACTGAACTAGCAGAAAAGTACTCCTGAAGCAGATGATCATTCACAGTGAAGCTAGAGCAGAGCTAGATAATTCAGTCGCCTACTACGAGGTGCAAAAGGCTAAAAATAAACTTATTAATTTATCTTAACTTTTCACAACCCCCGAATCGCAATTTCTAACCCTTCACATACACCGCTCAGAAAATCTAAATCCAAAGTAGCAACAGTGTCACTAGATTTGTGATAATGTGGATTTCGCATGAATGCCGTATCTGTAACCATCATTGCCGGATAACCCAAATCCCAAAAAGGTGCATGATCACTACGTCTAGTTTGGGGAACTATTAAGCCTCGATTTGGTACAGGTAGCCATTGACTAGATACGCCAGCTTTCCGAATACTCCGACTCATGCCAATTAAGTCAGGCAATGTCCGCAGATTCCCAATTAAAGCAATAAAATCACCTCTGTCTGGGTAGAAGCGTTCCAGAGGAGAGGGGTAACTTTGAGAATCGGCTGTAGAATCCTTATAGCCCAGCATTTCTAGGGAAATCATCAAGCGCAGCTGTTGCTTTTGTTGATGTAACAAAGCTGCATAGTCAGCACTACCCAGTAAGCCGTATTCTTCCATATCGAAAGCAACCAACCTTAAGGGATATCTTAGAGGTTCGGCAGTAAACTTTCTGGCTAATTCCAGCAACACCGCCACACCTGTAGCATTATCATCTGCTCCTGGTGTTCCCGGAACGGTATCATAATGAGCGCCAATTAAAATAGGTGGCAAATCCTGTTTTTCCCCTCTAGCTTGGGAGGGTAAATTTAATATCAAGTTCTTACAAGCTTTACCTCTGACTTCAAAGGTGTGGATTTCCACACTCCCCCATTGGGAAAATTGCTGGCGGATGTATTCTTGGACAAAAAAATGTCCAGCCGTTGCCATGTAAGGATCGCGTTCTCGCGCGATCACACTCAGGGAAGTTTGTAATCGCTCTGTTAAATTCAAATTTTTAAAATAGTGACAGTATTAAGGTTTTCAGGCAATCAAAGAAGCAGAGCAAGTATTATTAAGGTGCATTTACCAACTTGTCGATACCGTAAACAGAAGTAGCAGGATAACTAGAATTGAGGCAGCTTAGGCACACCAACCATCTCAATGCTATCCTAGTCTTGCAACTATCTCCTCTAACTACACTTCTGAGCTTACTGCCTTAATGATGACTATTATACAATTGGGGTGTTTTTATCCTGTGGCACAAAGCTAGAGGTAGTTCCGCCCAATCATAATAAATATATAAGACACTTTAGGAGAAGAGTAACGCATGGGCAAGGTAGTCGGCATCGACTTGGGTACAACCAACTCAGTAGTCGCCGTTATGGAGGGTGGCAAGCCGGTGGTGATTGCCAATGCAGAAGGTATGCGAACAACCCCCTCCGTAGTTGGCTTTAGCAAAGAAGGTGAAAGGGTGGTTGGGCAAATGGCACGGCGCCAAACCGTCCTCAATCCCCAAAATACTTTTTTTGCAGTGAAACGCTTCATTGGGCGGAAGTATGGCGAACTTAACCCAGATTCCAAGCGTATACCCTACACTATCCGCAAAGACGAAGTAGGTAATATTAAGATTGCCTGTCCCCGTCTAAATAAAGATTTTGCCCCAGAAGAAATTTCGGCAATGGTGCTGAAGAAATTGGCAGACGATGCTAGCCGCTATTTGGGTGAACCAGTCACAGGGGCAGTGATTACAGTACCCGCTTATTTTAACGATTCTCAGCGCCAAGCAACCCGCGATGCTGGGAGAATTGCCGGTTTAGAGGTGTTGCGGATTCTCAATGAACCGACTGCTGCATCTTTGGCTTATGGATTAGATCGGGGTGAGACGGAAACTATCTTAGTATTTGACTTGGGTGGTGGCACTTTTGACGTGTCGATTTTAGACGTTGGTGATGGGATATTTGAAGTTAAGGCTACCAGTGGAGATACGCAACTTGGTGGTAATGACTTTGACAAAAAAATCGTAGATTGGTTAGCAGATCAATTTTTGGAAACAGAAGAGGTAGACTTAAGACGCGATCGCCAAGCTTTACAACGTCTAATGGAAGCGGCGGAAAAAGCCAAAATTGAACTTTCGGCTGTCAGCGTCACCGATATTAACTTACCCTTCATCACCGCCACGGAAGATGGCCCCAAACATCTGGAAACTAGTCTAACTCGTTCCCAGTTTGAGGGCTTGTGTGGTGATTTGGTGGGGCGCTTGCGGATACCAGTCAAACGAGCGCTCAAAGATGCCGGACTCTTACCTAGAGACATTGAAGAAGTTGTATTAGTTGGCGGTTCTACACGGATGCCAATGGTAAAACAACTTGTGCGGGACTTGATTGGTACCGAACCCAACGAGAACGTCAACCCCGATGAAGTCGTGGGAGTGGGTGCAGCAATTCAAGCAGGCATTCTCGCTGGCGAGCTCAAAGATGTGCTGCTTTTGGATGTCACACCCCTCTCTTTGGGATTGGAAACCATTGGCGGCGTGATGAAAAAACTCATTCCCCGCAATACCACCATCCCAGTACGCCGTTCTGACATTTTTTCCACGTCCGAAAATAACCAAAATACTGTGGAAATTCACGTAGTCCAGGGTGAACGGGAAATGGCAGCAAATAACAAGTCTCTAGGACGGTTCAAGCTCTATGGCATCCCGCCAGCGCCACGAGGAATCCCTCAAGTTCAGGTGTCATTGGATATCGACGCTAACGGTATTTTACAGGTAACAGCCCTAGATAGAACTACTGGGCGAGAGCAGAGTATCACCATTCAGGGCGCTTCCACCTTGAACGAGTCGGAAGTAAATCGGATGATTCAGGACGCTCAGAAATACGCCGATGTTGATCGGGAACGTAAAGAAAGGGTAGAAAAACGGACTCGTTCTGAGGCGTTGATTTTCCAAGCAGAGCGACAACTCAGAGAAGTAGCCCTGGAATTTGGTATGCAGTTTGCCCGCAGCCGCCGCCAAAGAATTGATAATATTTGCCGACAACTAAAAGAGAGTCTTAAAGAAAATAGCGATCGCGGTATTGATCAAGCCTACGCCGATTTGCAAGATGCTCTCTATGAGCTAAATCGGGAAGTCCGCGAGACTTATGCTGAAGATGAAGACGACGACTTATTTGGTACTATCCGTGACATCTTTACTGGCGGTGATAAGGATAAAGAACGCGAATCTCCCAGAGATACATATCGAGAACGCGACTCATACAGTAAGGATTATGGCAAAGATTACGGTAAAGACTATGGCAGAGACTATAGTCGGGAGGATCGTTCTTCTTCCTATGACAGCCGTCCTCCACGCAAATCACGCCCCAGCTACCAAGATAACTGGGATGATGAAGAAGACAATGATTGGTTGTAGTACTTTTAATAAGACTTAGAAGTTAGAACAGAGAAGTCAGGAGTTAGGAGTGAGAAGTGAGGAGTTAAAAATTAAATCTTTCAACTCCTAACTTTTAACTCCTCTCTTCTAATTAATCCCAAATCCAAAATCTTCGACTGAGCTTGTCGAAGTGTCAGTCCGAAGTCTAAAATCTAAAATTTAAATAACTGACTATGCAAAATTTGCCGAATTTCCGCGATTACTACGAGATTTTGGGAGTATCTAAAGACGCCTCTAGTGAGGAAATTAAAAAGGTTTATCGGCGGTTAGCAAGGCAATATCACCCCGATCTCAATCCGGGTAACAAAGAATCGGAGGAAAAATTTAAAGATATTGGTGAGGCTTATGAAGTCCTTTCAGACATGGCCAAGCGATCGCAATACGACCAGTTTAGCCGCTACTGGAAGCAAAAAGGCTTTGCTGGCAATAAACAGACGCCAAAGGCTAAAACTTGGCAGAGTAATGCTAGCGATCGCAACGTTAATCAGGAGGTAGATCCAAGTCAATTCTCCGACTTTGAAAGCTTTATTAATCAAGTTATTGGCGTCAAAAATAAAAATGGGGCAAATAACTCCAGTAATGGCAATACTAGCGATCCGTTTCGTTCCCCCAGAACAAAAGTTGCCTATACCGTTAACACTCCACCTCGCACAACCCGTCGGGATATAGAAGCTAGATTAACGCTCCCACTAGAAAAAGCTTATCAAGGTGGTAATGAACGCATTCGTTTGGAAGATGGGCGATCGCTAGAAGTTAGTATGCCTCCAGGTATGGTAACAGGTCAAACCATCCGTTTGCGAAACCAAGGCGTTGGTGGTGGCGATCTCTACTTAAAAATTACCGTTGAACCTCATCCATTATTTAAGCTAGAAGGTTTAAATATACTCTGCCAAGTCCCAGTTACTCCTAGTGAGGCAGTTTTAGGAGGACAGGTAGAAGCACCCACTCTTGATGGTCCTGTAAAAATGACTACTCCTCCCGGAGTTAGGTCTGGTCAAAAATTCCGACTAGGGAATAAAGGCTATCCTAGTGATGATGGGAAACGTGGCGATCAATTAGTGGAAATTCAAATAGTTACACCGAAAAATATTAGTCAAGAAGAACGGGAACTTTACGAAAAGTTACGGCAAATTGAAACCTTTAAACCCCGTGCTGATTTACTGGGTTAGGGATACAGCAGAATTGGGAATTCAGAAGTAAAACACGCTTTATATCTGGCTTTGAGATTTAGCTTGTCTACCTCACCAACTGGAAATTTACGGTAAGATATCAATCATCATAAAGCTATTGACGGCTCTTAAGTTGCTTAATACCAATGTCAATGTGACTGCTTGACACTCCCCGCGAGTAGAGCGACGGGGATTCTTAGTTCATCGACGTGCCTTAAAATTGTCTATCCTTGCGGCAGTATTTAAACCTCACACCCGTTCAATAGAACAAAGTGTCGAGTCCAATTTAAACAATCTCAGTAGGCTTCATCTCCCTAAGCGTTAGAAAATCTTTTTTCTAGTTTCCGTATGCCCTACGGTACTTTTCCAATCAATAAATAAGTCTTGTTTACTGGTCTGGATGCGCGTTGGCTATCCTAGCTTTTATTAAACGCGGTTTTCTCGCTACCCACTATCCATTATTTTTTCCTAGCCAATCGTTTTGGGGTTGGTTATCCATTTGTGCTAGCGGTTATTTTCGAGATTAATTTTGATGTGCATCGCATCTAATTAAATACTTTATAAAATATTTTATCAGATGCTAGACCTGCTGTGTCTTCTCTAATTCAGAAAGGATTTAAAATATAAAAAATATATTTGAGCAAAGTGACTCAAACAGCCGTGAATCATAACGGGGCAATGCCACAAAGCAGTAAACCAACTTATTACTCCTTGCTAGGACTGCATCCCTGGGCATCGGTAATCGACATTCGTCGCGCTTATCGGCAACTGAGCAAATGCTATCATCCTGATACTACAGACTTGCCGACTGCGATCGCCACTCCCAAATTTCAGCAAATCAACGAAGCTTACGCCACCCTTAGCCATCCAGAACGTCGGTTAAGCTACGATTTAAAAATTGGCTATTCCCGCTTTGGAAGGATTCAACCACCCCGTGATTTGAATCATCCCGTTTCCCATTCTCATGACTGGTCAAAATCAGCTTACCTCGATGCGAGCGATCGCCCCCTCTCATCTGGCGAAATCTTTGCTTTATTTATGTTGGTGTTAACATTTGTAGGTTGTCTACTACTAGCAGTTGCCATCGGCTTAACTCGTGGTGAAACTGCTTTCCAAACCCATTTACTGCAACCAACTGCACCTGTACAACAGCAGATTATCCATGTGTCGCAACCAATTACCCATCTGGTAATTAAAAATAAAAAAATTTCTTAATCCAAAATCGTTCGATTGAGCGTTCGCGGAGCGTCTCGTAGAGAAGCCGAAATCCAAAATCTAAAATTCCTATGCCTCTTCTTCCCTCTGATACCCCCCTATATAATCATTCCCTGCCACAAATTGAGCAGTGGCTAAAAGATCAAGGCTGTCAACAAGACGATATAGAGAGACATTGCTGGCGTGTACAGCGGCCTAGTTGGCAAGCTGAATTATGGCTTGATGTTGAGCAAGTCGTAGTGCGATATGTCCAAGCCGGGCAAAATGGACAAGATATCCAACGCTCATTCAAATATTCCCTTAGTCGGGATGATATAGAACAAGCTGTATTTTCAGGCCCATAAGAAAGTGCAAAGTACCGTTCACCGTAAATTTAGACCAAAGTCGTTAAATAATTCGTAATACTTCTCTACGAGAGGCTGCGCCAAGGACTGCGCTCAGTACAAGTTCGTAATTCGTAATTCGTAATTAAAATGTCTGACATCAAGCAACAATTGCCCCAAATAAACTACTTCAAAGAAGAGGATATTCTTCATCTGCTAATCTCCAAAGAGCCAGAATCAGCAAGTATTGAAATTAGTCTAGTTCTTGGTGCGAAACTAAATTTCCAAAAAATAAGGATACGGATTTAAGATGTTTCCAGGAACTAAAACCTTGGTTTTTAGGCTTTATAGAATGAGCCTTCTGAGTTTCGCACCGGGAACTAGTCTAAATGTCACTGCTGAACTGAATGCAGCCAAAGAGTTGATTGCTGTGGAAATTCTCAATGCCAGTAATTACATCCGAGATTTTGTTTTGGAATCTGTTCAGGGTAAGCTGTTGAACTTGGTTCGCAGCAAAATATAGCCAGCGATCACTCATAGTTTGAGTGTGAAGTGCCTAGTTTACCGCCGCAGGCACTGCTTTGTCGAGAGTGCGATCGCGGTTGGAAAGGGAAAAGAGCGATACCTGCGGTAGTAAACTACGTGTTATGACTGCTGAATGCGATCGTCAGCTTAGACTACCTATTCAAGTAACATAAGTAATTATCAAGAAGTTTTAAGAAATAGCTCATGTCCTCAACTCCTCTGACACTAAACCTAATTGAAGGTTCTGTCTCCTTTAGTTTTTCACCCCAAGCAGCACGAGAATTAAAGACAGCAACGGATAAACTGATGGAGCGCCTGAAAGCTGTCGCCGCTAAACCCACTCCTAGCGGCGGTAAAATCACTCCCCAGCCTCCCCTAGAATATTGTTATACAGGTGAAGTATTTTTAGAAATTTTCTGTAATCCTAATATCTGGCCAACGCCCTTCGCAGCCAAAGTTTTGCTGACTGTCCGCAACGTCAACATCCGCTTGACTACTGAAGCTGAACTTACCCGCATCATTGAAGACATTAATCAGTATTTAGAGCAAGTTGAGTAATATTTATATAAAAATTACCGGAGCAGTTCAACATTAGGGACTACCCCGGTTTGACAATCTACATACTTTACTCAAGCTGTGGCACCAGATATACAGAAAAATCGTTCTGATGCCTTCTTCGACTTGGAAAGTTGTATCAATTAAGACTCCAATGCTTCTGTGTTAACGAAAAACGCAAGATTCTATATCGGACAATGCTCATCAAAAACCAGAGATTATCCCCTAACTTGGGCGTTGAATCTTTGATTGTGATATCGACACATCGAAAATCAACTCCCAATCTCAAATCCGAAATCAAAGATTGATTAGTCGTTGTCCCATTGTTCACGACCAATTAGGTCGCCAATGCGATCGCGCAACAAAAAGTCACATTTCTCTAATTCACATTCAACGCAAACCCACTCTCTCGCTGGAATGTATTGGCAGAGGGTATATATTGGCTGTTGTCTGCTAATCATTCCCTTTTGCACTAGTCGGCGTGCTTCGTCTTGAATCACATCTAGAGAATAGTAATTGATAGAAGACACCGTATTCACACTCATCGTTTTTACTCACTAATTAACACTTACGATAGTATTCCCGTTAATAATTAGGAACAAACCTCACAGAATTTAGACTTGTGTCCAGAATTTTGTAGTTTGCTATACGGAACTCTTTTTATTTTGACGCTACATATCCTGAAATTATCTCAAGAAATGTTAAGAAAGTCAACAAATCCTGACATTCTGGGAAAATCCACTTTACAAAAAAAATCCGAGTAGTTAACTTAACCTGCTTCTTTAGCTGTATGACTTTTATCCAATAAGTCTTAAGGCAAGATTTGGCAGTTGGGAAGAGTTGAGGGCGCGTCACCGATAGCGCCACAAAGAGCGAGTCATAGAGCGTCACAGTCCGCACTTCGACAAAGCTCAGTGACTTACCCTGAGCCTGCGCCGTACCACTTCGTGGAAGCAAGCTACGCGCAGCGCGATGCCCTGAGCTTGCCGTACTCCGCAGGAGTTGCAAGCTACGCGCAGCGTCTCGTAGAGAAGGGTCTCGTAGAGAAGGGCATCGCTTAGATATCAAATAATCACCTTAAAACCGGATCTAGAACTGCTGGTATTTATCTAAGCGTAAATAACACAAGAATATTTGTTAGATACTAGGGTGCAAAACATAGCCGCTAAAGTACACTACGAAAGCTTTTACCCTAGGATTTTTTAACAATTTCTTAAGCAAAAGCGTAGTTGGTTAATTTCAGCACTGATATTACACAGTTTTCTTTTGAAAAACATTTGTAGAAGTGTGGAGTCATACTAATTCGTAATTAGGATACATATAAACAGAAAGGGTATATATAGCAATCCTATTTGATTTGCTCTCCACCGAGAGGCTCAGATCCCCGACTTCTTCAAGAAGTCGGGGATCTTTTTGTTCGTAACGCATTTAGGATTGCTATACGCAACTACCGATCCCGGAAGCAGGTTATGGTTACATTAAAACAGACGCGGGCTAGTCACGTCTGTAAACTGTTTGGCGGATTTGCTGAGATTAATTGTTCTCAAGTTACATTGTTATTTAAGTTACTTATTCACCAGATGATTGATCATCATGAACTGGGCTGTCTTCTACTGATACCAGATTTTCTGGCGGACGCTCATCCTTAAGTTGGACTAGTAGTGCTAGTACCTTATTACCGCGTTCTATGGAGTGATCTTCGACAAATATGACCTCTGGTGTACGACGTAGCCGTACCCGCGCCCCAAGTTCGCTGCGGACATAACCCGTGGCCGATTTTAAGCCTGCCATTGTTTCTGCCTTAGCTTCATCTGTACCATAGATACTGACGTAGATTTTGGCGTGTTGGAGATCGCCAGAAACATCAACATTAGTAACACTTACCATTCCTGTACCCACACGGTCATCTTTAATGCCGTTGAGCAGCATTTGGCCAACTTCCCGTTTAATCAGTTCAGCAACGCGGGAAACCCGGCGATTTGTAGACATAAAAATTTCGCCTCCTTACAGAGGTTGTACGACAAAAATAGATGCAAGTTGGGTAGACAATACTTAGCGGGAGCAACGCTAAGATCAACCGTCTTTAGGGCACAGCCCCGATATAGCGCTAGTCTAGATTGTACTCAAGCCCAGCATTGCACGTAGGGTGAGAGTAAGGAAGACTAGGCTGCTCAGAAATAAACCCAAGATGGCGATGAAGGTAACAGGGCGCTTCAACAGGGGCACTAATGGCGCAAAGGCGTTCAGAAACACTCCTAAGAGAATAGTAATTAAGTACCGGGGGTAGCGAAAGACGTTATCCCAAAATCCGTCAAACATCTGAATGTCAACTGCCTTCTTATATACTTACGTTTGTTTTGATATGCTTGATCTACTCAATTGTAATCTATGCGGCTGGAAAATTAGCCAGTTAATATAAAATATGGCTCGTCGGTTATATTGGCTTTATTTAGTTGTGATTATTTTCAGTTCAATCGGAAGTAAATGGTAATTCAAATCCCCAAGGAAACTAGCCCGCGTCCATTTTTGAAGCGAATGGATGTAAAATTAGATTTATTATTGAAATATTGTCATTGTTAATTTTGAGGATAATTAATGCAAGTTCAACAGACTTTTACGCCTCCATTAAAATGGGCTGGTGGAAAAAGATGGTTAGTTTCTATAGTTCAAGAAATCTGGGATAAACAAGAATATACTCGACTGGTTGAACCTTTCGTTGGTGGCATGGCCATATCGCTAGGTATCTTACCAGTAAAAGCTTCAATTAATGATATTAATCCACACTTAATTAACTTTTATAGATGGTTACAAAAAGGCTTATTGATTGAACTAGAATTGAAGAATGACTCGGAATATTACTATACATGTCGTGAGGAGTTTAATAATCTCATTAAGTCTGGCGAATCGAATAGCCAAAAAGCAGCAGAGTTATTTTATTTTTTAAATAAGCAAGGCTATAATGGACTTTGCCGTTTTAATAGTAAGGGTGAATTTAACGTACCCTTTGGTGATTATAAGAAAGTTAACGGTGCAAGAGACTTATCTCAGTATGCTAATATTGTTAATAATTGGGAATTTTCCTGCGGTGATTTCACTAAAGTAATAATTCAAGAACGAGATTTTATTTATGCAGATCCTCCCTATGATGTTGAATTTACTAAGTATAGTAAAGAAGACTTTAAATGGAGTGACCAAGTAAGATTAGCAACTTGGTTAGCATCATGTCCTGCTACTGTAGTAGCTTCTAACCAAGCAACAGCTAGGATAGTTGATTTGTATGAAAAACTAGGATTCAAAATTAAATTTTTGGATGCACCAAGACGAATATCTTGCACCGGTGATAGAAAACCAGCTAAAGAAATATTGGTATATAAATATTAAAACATTGTTTGATTAAGTGTTATACCTACAAAAAAGATTCTGAGCTTTTTTACAAATGCTTCATGAATCTCTATAAACTACTATCCAAGCAATACATTCTATGGAACGAGTAGAAGCGCTTGCAAGGCTAAACGAACTTGTAGGTAAAGACCTACGAGAGTTGGCAGTTCAGTACGGCGTTACAGTCTGGCATGAAGCGGGTAAAAAAAATAAAGGTTGGTCTGGCCATACAATTGAGCGTTTTCTAGGATTACCGCTCAACTCATCCCGATCTCCAAACTTTGGAAGTTGGGAACTTAAAGTAGTTCCACTTATACTTAATAAACGTACAAAACTACTCAAAGTTAAAGAGACAATGGCAATTACAATGATAGACCCGATAGAAGTTGCTGCTAAAAAGTTTGAAGATAGTCATCTTTTCAATAAACTACAAAAAATTGTAGTTGTTGCCCGAGTTTTTGAAAATCAGAACGAAAACTGCTCGCTTCTACATTCTGTTGCTTCATTCGATCTTGATCATCCTGAAATCTACGCTCAGGTAAAAGCGGATTATAACCTAATACGAGACACTATTAAAAATCAAGGATTTGAACAGCTAAGTGGCAAAATGGGCGTACTTGTACAACCAAGAACAAAAGGACCTGGGCATGGAAGTATCTCGCGTGCTTTTTACGCTAGAACAAGTTTTGTCGCGCATATTTTAGGAGAAGGTTACTCTGTCCCGCTTCCTGTTACATCTTGATGCTAGCCATAGAAATAGGTTTTTTGTAGACGGATTACAGAGAAAGTTATCTATAAAAACATCTTTAATAAATTAAATTAAGTTGGAGAAACACAGGGATTTCCCTTGGGCTTCAACCTGTCTGAGCTTCAGTATGACCGTTGCGGATAGCCCATGCGATTTCTAAAAGTTGAGTCCAGCGCTTTTGTAGCTGTTTGGGGGTGCATTTGATGACTTTGGCGATCGCTTGATCGTTTTCCCGTGCAGTTTTTAACTGTAATATTTGTTGTTGCTCTTGTGTGAGTTGATTCACAAAGATTTCCCACTGCTGGGAAGATAAACCCAACTTTTGCTCTAAACCCGCACCCAACCATTGATGTACCAATTGCCAATGGTGTTGCTTGGAAAACTTTTCCACATGGTATTTAAACCGTTGTTGGAGATAATCGCGCTGACGGCTGGTTAAACCGAGAATTTGGTCAATTTCTGGGGCTGAGAGATCTTGAAGTTTCAAGCTGAGGTAGTTCATACAGTCAGATTGACCTTGAGACTCCAGATATTTCATCAATTCAGTGATGACGCGATCGCGTTCTGACTCTTCCGATGGATCGAAATTAGTTTGGGCAATCATCTGCGATCGCAGCTGTTGCACCGCCGAGTTGCGCTGGTAAGATTCTGCTTCTTCACCCTTGGCACACTCTACCGCCATTTCAATATCCACAGTAGTTTCTTGGGGCTGACGACGAGCAAAACCTTGGGCTCGCAAGATAATTAATTGCTGATTTGCACCACTAGGTAAATTGATCCGGCGTTTGGCGTACTGTTCTGTAAAGGACATATATTCAGCTAATTGCAGCTGAGTACGCGGCGTGTGATCATTAGGTAGTTCGTTTTCCCTGCGGAAAGCTTTAATAGCTTCGATATAAAATGCTTGTAAAAAATCTTCAATCAGGCTGTAACGAGCCTCAAAACCCAACTCTGAGCCGGACATAGTTATATGGCGGTAAACCATAGCACCCAAATTGCTATGTAATTCCACCCGCCCTTGTTTGGAACCTAGTTGGTAGTAACGTAAACACTTTTGCATCCGATGCCTTCCCAACGTCATCTGCCAGGACTTGATTTCCCCAGATGTTTGAATACGGGAGCTTTTATCGCAAATGCGTTCTACTTCCACGACTATGCGCTTTGCTAAAGCTTCTACGCACTTGGGCGCTGCTTTTACTTGCCCTTGCATTTCCTCACACAGCAATCCAATCAAGGTATCGCTGCTGCTGTCTGAAAATTCTTCAGTCGAAAGGTGGTTCTCAAAAATGGGTCTAGAGTTTGGTAGATTGACGACGTTAGCTTTCATGACTTTTCCAGGTAGTAGTATTGCACCGTAATTACAACGCAGACACAGCAATCAAGACCGTGATTGGCTTGTGAATCTTTAGGCATTCATCCATCAAAACTTGCCGTATGTAATGCTCATATCTAAAGGTCATATATAAAACTGTAGGAAATACGAAAGAGTTACAGTTATGGCAATGTGTCGGTTTTTTTCACAAGCCACTAGATTGAGGCTGGGACACGAGTACCCGCCATTTTCTCAAAGTTGTCAAATACCTTGCTGTGTCAACTGTTGCCACCATTTTGTTATATCCACTGCTTCACCAAACAGCCCGTCGTAGACATCGCCTTTAAATATGACAATTTCAAAACTGGAGTTGTTTTGATCACAATTTCTGAAACAAAGAGGTACGCCTGTGAAGTGGAATTCTTATACCCATGCTGCTGCGGCTTCCCAACCTAAACCCCTCCGTATCATTACTGCTTCGTCTCCGGTCATATCCAAGATGGTAGAGACTTCATATGTAGGTTCCTCGCCAGTGTCTACAATTATGTCTACCAACTTGTCCAAACGGTCAAATAGCTCTACCCGCGACAGAATAGTTTCTGGAACTATCGGAATCATGCCATTATCTGATTCATCTGGTGGCAAATGTGCTGAAGTAGAAATAATCGGATTGCCTAACGCTGCCAGCAACTCCAAACACATAGTATGGTTTGGTACTCTAATTCCAGTAGTTTTCCGTTTGGGGCTTTGCACCAATCGCGGTACTAACTTAGTCGCTGGGAGCAAAAACGTGTATGGACCTGGAATCAGCCGCTTCATAATTCGATAGCCTGTGTCACTTACGAAGGCATAAGTTGCCACATTTGAAAGCGAGGGACATAAAAATGTCAGTGGTTTATCATTTGCTAGCTGTTTAATTTGCCGCACTCGTTCTACCGCCGATTTAGCATTCAAATCACAACCGATCGCATAGACTGTATCAGTAGGGTAAAGCATGACTGCGCCACTTAAAAGCGCCGACTTTATTTCCTCTATTCGGCGAATTTGAGGATTATCCGGATGAACTAAGAAAATTTTTGCCATAGGACGGGGAGTGGAGGATGAGGGAGATGAGGGAGATGAGGGGGACAAGGAGAATAACCTACCTATGCCCAATGCCCAATACTTCTCTAGGAGAGGCTGCGCCAACGACGTCGCTCAGTACAAGTGCCCAATGCCCAATACTTCTCTAGGAGAGGCTGCGCCAACGACGTCGCTCAGTACAAGTGCCCAATGCCCAATACTTCTCTAGGAGAGGCTGCGCCAACGACGTCGCTCAGTACAAGTGCCCAATGACTAATAATTAATGACTAATAACTAATGACTAAAATAGCTTATCTTCAATGTCCGACAGGAATTTCTGGTGATATGTGCCTCGGTGCTTTGGTAAGTTTGGGTGTTCCTGTGGAGTATTTAATTGAAAAACTCAATGGGTTGGGTATTGAACAGGAATATCAGTTAAGGGCAGAGTTTGTCCAACGTAATGGTCAACAGGCGACTAAAGTTCATGTGGATTTAGTAGAGGATCACTATCACCACGATCGCGAACACAGTCACGATCGCACACGCCATCTGCCAGAGATAGAGCGGATGATTCTCAAAGCGGGGTTGCCATCACGGGCAGAAGCTTGGAGTTTGGCGGTATTCCGGCAGCTAGCAGTCGCAGAAGGGGCGGTGCATGGTATTTCCCCTGAAAAAGTTCATTTTCATGAGGTGGGTGCTGTAGATGCGATCGTCGATATCGTGGGTACTTGCCTGGGGTTGGATTGGTTGGGGATTGAGAGCAATCAGGAAGGATGGCCTTTACTTTACTGCTCGGCGTTCCCGACTGGTGGCGGCACTGTTCGGGCTGCACATGGTCAGATGGCAGTACCAGTACCAGCAGTATTAAAGCTGTGGGAAATGCGGGGTTGTCCAGTTTATAGTAATGGCATTGAACGAGAACTGGTGACACCAACCGGAGCCGCGATCGCCACTACTTTGGCAAGAGATTTTGGTTCACCACCGGCGATCGCTATTAAGCAGATAGGACTAGGAGCAGGAACCATAAATTTACCCATTCCCAATATTCTACGCCTCTGGTTGGGCGAAAGCGCAAGTTTACAGTCTAATTTCAGTGATTCTGAAGATAGCAGCCAAAATTTAGAAACCATCTCAGTATTAGAAACCCAAGTTGATGATTTAAATCCGCAAGCGATCGGCTATGTGTTTGAGGCGTTGTTTGCGGCTGGTGCGCTGGATGTTTTTACCCAAGCGATCGGCATGAAAAAGTCCCGTCTAGGGATTTTGCTGACTGTGATTTGTCATCCAGAAAATTTACTCAGTTGTGAAGCGGTTTTATTTAGCGAAACCACTACTTTGGGTATTCGGCGAACAACTCAGCAACGCGCCATTTTACAACGGGAAATTCAACAAGTGGAAATTGAATATGGCAAAGTGCGTGTCAAAATAGCATGGAAGGGACAATCACTAGAAAAAGTTATTGCTAATGTGCAGCCAGAATATGAAGATTGTGCAGACTTAGCCCGAAAACATCATATTCCCTGGCGCGAAATTCAACGGCTGGCGCTACAGCGTTGGTATTTAGAAAATCAAGACTACTAAGCTGCTTTTTATCTCCTCGTAAATCTTTGACTGGGGCAGCGATTCAGAAGATTATTAGTCGTGCTGAATTCCATAAATAAAAACCTCATTTATAGATGATTACTTGTATACAAGTAATCATCTATGGGTGTAATTTAAGGTGAGATCGCAGTTGGATTAGCAGCAGTAATTTCTGAGTAACGGGCAAAATCACTAATATTAAATGTAAGAATATGGGTTAACCCATGCACCAGCATTGCTGCAACTAGTCGCGCATCGTGTACGTTGACTCCTCTAATCCCATAAGCAACCACCAGCCTTTCCCATTCCTGGTAAATTGCCTGTGTATCTAGTAATAATGGGAACAACACCTTTAAACGGTTTACTTCTGTTTGTGTTTCTGCCACACTACGCCCTAAGCCATTTCGCTCGGTTGGGCGTGTGTAGACGTTCCAAAATTCAATCAAGTTTTGTGGTACGATGTGTAACCGTTCACCGCGACTGCTTAACGTGCTGATAGCCTTGGCTGCATCCGGGTTCATCGGATGGTTAAGGTCTACACTCCTTAATAGAACATTGGTATCTACAAGGTACGGCACTTAACCTCGCTCTCCATAAATACTTTCTCGGCTAATGGCTTCATCTTCTAGTGTTGGGAGGTTAAGCCCTCGGTGACTCTCCACCCACTCAGTAAATGCTGCTAGCCACTCTTGAGGGCTTGCAGTTTCATAGAAAGGGCGTTCCCTTGATGGTTGCACGAGTTGCTCAAGCATGGTATCCAAGTGAGGTTTAATCTCTTCTGGAGTCCGGTTGGAAATCTTCGCCAACAACTGGATAATTGTCTCAATATCTTGACTATGGGCTTGTTCTAAATCACTCACAACAGATTTTGGTTGACTGTTCATAGCTTAAACATCATCTAATTCAACCTGAGTTCGATATAAAAAACAAGACTGAAAAGTAGACACAGTAAACTTTGTAGCAATACAAGCCTGTGTTGCTTTTATGTCAATAAGATTCAATAAATGAGAATATGTGTGGATTAAGACATTCTCCTTACTTAAAGAAAGGATAATGAATTCGTCACTAATTCATTATCCTCTCTTTTATCGCTATTCATGCCTCCAGTAACCTTATTGAAAATTATTTACATTATTTTGACAACCAGAGTCTTTCCACAAGGGCTACTGTGTCTAATTTTCAGTCTTATTTTTTACGTTGAAATCAGGTCTATGTACTTATTTTTTGCGGTAGCGTTTGAAAACCCTGTGAACAGTTAATCTCTTAATTTTCAGCTTACTGATAAATTCCTGCCCTGGAAGCGCACTTGAGACTTGTCTACAATTTAATAAACTAAAAACCGTTTAATTACTTAGAGCTTTGATTAAATATTGTGTCAATGTAAACGCATCTACACCCAATTCGGTGCGTTCTTGGGCGGCTATTATACCCGCTTGTGAATGCCACCAAGCGGCAGTTGCCACAATATCTTCTATGGGAATATGTTTAGTTGCTGCTTGTGCCAACAATCCACCCAGTAGCCCAGTTAATACATCGCCGCTACCGCCACGCGCTAAGGCTGGTGTACTTTCAGGAACAATCCAAACGGCACCTTCAGGGTTTGCGATCGCAGTTCTCGCCCCTTTGAACAACACTACCGCCCCACTTTGCGCTGCTGCTTGCCGTACTGCTTTCACCCTGTCATGTTTGGCATCGGCGACATCAGCAAACAATCGCTGGAATTCGCCAGTGTGAGGTGTGAGTACGGTTACTGCTTGACGTTTTTTTAATGTGGCGATCGCTCCCATTTGTGCCAAGATATTTAAACCATCGGCATCGAGAATTAAAGGGCGTTCGCTGGCGATCACTTCTTGGACAATCGGAGTGGCATCTCGTGTTAAACCGGGGCCACAAGCGATCGCATTAAAGGAACTCAGATCGGTTTTTTCTGGTAGTTGTAATTGGGCGATGGCTCCGGTTTGCGTCTCTGGACAACCAACAATCAGCGCTTCTGGCAAGTGTGACACCAAAAGGGGTTTTAGAGATTCGGGTACAGCGATCGAAAGCATCCCCACACCACTAGCCCTAGCACCTAAACCAGTTAAAATTGCTCCACCTGCATAGCGCCGCGAACCGCAAATCAGCAGTAAATGTCCTTCCTGATATTTGTGGGTAACTGGTGGACGGGGTAGGGGTAAAGTCGCAAGTGCCGTTGCTGGTGTAATACGTTTAATCCTGGGTGTATCTTTTAGAACAGCTTCTACATCAGCTAAAGAAATATCAAAATCGATTAACTCAGCTTTGCCGAGATATTCCAACGCCTGATCTTGCAAGAAAGCTAGTTTCCATAAACCCAAGCAAAAAGTGTGGGTGGCGCGAATCGCAGTTCCTAATACTTCGCCTGTGTCGGTGTGTAAACCTGAACCTAAATCGATGCTATAAATCGGCACAGATAATTCGTTTAACTGATTAATTGCAGAAGCGATGGGATCAGTAAGGTTTCTTTCTAAACCATACCCAAATAACCCATCAATCAACAAATCAGAATTTGGTAGTTGCTCAATTGTTTGATAAATTGGGATGCCCAAACTCTGGGCATATTGCAAGTGCTGCGAAGTTAATTCTTTGAGCTTAGAGAAAGGAGAATAAATCCAAACCTCATACCCGCGAAAGTATAATTCACGGGCTACTACTAAAACATCCCCGCCATTATGACCGGGGCCGACAAGAATTCCGATACGCGGATTTAGGGAGGGGGAGAGTAATTTTGAATTCTTTCCCCTTTGTCCAAGGTTCGGGTAAATATCTTGAATGCGACGGGCAATTAATCCCGCGACCTTTTCCATCAAAGCTGCTACAGGCATTCCCGCCGCAAAGATCCGTTCTTCAATATCGCGCATCTGCCCAGCAGTCACTACCACTTGCGAAATTTTTTCTTGCCTGTTCTGCATCAGTGCTGAGTTATGAGTTTTAGGTTAACTGAAACTTTAGCAGATTTCAAATAACCTCAAGCAGCCTAACGACCAAACTGCGATCGCTAAAAGATTTATAACAGGTGTTTTGTGAGATGAAAGTGCGTAAAGTAATTAAGGTGGCGATCGCTCCTTAATTTTTTGCGGAGTACAGCAGATGATCTGGGTCTAGCCAAACAATGTAGAAAATCTCGTTAATAAAGAATCCATGTTCATTTGAGGAGATGGAAAACTGATATGGTATATCAACTAATTGTTCTTCATTCGGCAAACCAAATCCCCTCTCGCTGGTATCTTCCCACTTGATGGGATGACATCTGAGAGTACTGCTACGATTCACTAACAACTCTTGAGCCGTTAGGCTAGATAGAGCTTTTAACCGATCAAGCAAGGTCAGCCACTAGATTACTTCTTTTTCCCTACAAGAAAACTTGTTGTGGGCATCTTGATAGTATTTAAAGGAAAAGCTGATGCCTTGAGGTGGCTTCAGCTTTGTTGGTCTAATACCTGATGTGTCGTCTTTGGCAACCTCAGTCTTCTTAATCCTTTTCTTCGGCACGAGATCCGTAGTACTCCTTCATCCACTGTTTCTGAATAACTTCGTTGGAAGGTTCATCAGGTGGTAAATTTCCTCTAGCCAAATTCCAGGGTGCTTCGGCATGAGTCATCTGCTCTAATTCATAAGCATCGCAGGCAAAGTACTCTTGTGCAACCTCATCTAGAAACTTTTGAACCTCTTGGGGTAATTCCGGGTTAGCATCCTCTAAAATTGGTTGCCATCC
Organism: Nostoc sp.; assembly: GCF_054880495.1. Classification (NCBI taxonomy): domain Bacteria; kingdom Bacillati; phylum Cyanobacteriota; class Cyanophyceae; order Nostocales; family Nostocaceae; genus Nostoc; species Nostoc sp. The sequence continues at coordinate 51,424 of NZ_JBTYKD010000328.1, read as the reverse complement.
TAAAAGCTTATACTTCTGGTACAACGCAGGTATCACAGGCCCATGTATCCAGGCTTGAAAATCCTTTTGGAATAAAGGAGTGTCATTGAGTGCAAGATGCCAAGCCTGAGCATAGTACACAAGCTTTTGCAGCTTTAGATTACTTATAAAAGAGCCTGTATCATTTGCTAACCAGATAAAGTAATCTGCTACGTTAAAACATGACAACACTATAACCACCCCTTTCAATCTGCTAGATAATAGCTAGCCTTCATTCGCTCTCATACATCAGCTTACAGAGTTATTATGGCAAGAGCTATGAAGAATTTCCGGCTTCTATCTTATAGTTCAATTGTACTACTTACCGATTCATTCCTAAGCCTTTTTTGCTTCCTTCAACTGTGTTAAAAGCTGATTCACAAAAGTTTCACCATCAATTCTTTCTCCCCTTTCAAGTGATGCTATCCCTTCATCAATCTTGGTGCGGCCATTCTTGAGCGGAAAGAGTCTCTTCTGCTAAAAGGCACAATGCAGTTTGAATTACTTCATCAACCCTGTTAAATCTACCTGTGGCTAGCAAAGCTTGAATTATCTGTTTTTCCTGTGGAGTGAACGTAATGCTCATAACGATTCCATTCCTTGGCTTTTTCTATGATAGAGCGTTGATAAGTAAGATCCTTAATGTCTGAAGTTGGGTTGAGGTTTGAAGTAATCCTCCTGAAAACGGGAAGACTATGGTTACTTCACTAATGGGGAAATTTCCATGAAAGTCCTGAATAGGAAAATGCTCAAAAAATCTCTGCTTAACTGTCTAATTTTGCCTTTTTCTCTAGCAACTGGGCTGTGCGTGGGAACACTTTTTGATTCCAAAGTTAATGCTTTACCAGGGCAAAGTACAGAGGAAGTAGGCGCCTGGATTAAAGCACATCCCACACTCCGTCCCAGGAGTGGGGAGCAATTATTTGTGCAAAAGACTGATACAGCTGCTCAACGATTCAGTTTTCAAGCGTCGGTATTGCCTCCCGGTAGGATAGAATTTTCTAAAGACCGTGGCAGAATTCGTACTGAGCGCATTGCCATGTATGATGCCATTAACGGTATGACATTTGCGCGTCTCCAGGAATCCTTGCGGGTGATTTATGGCTTGGAGATTTATCAAGACTACGATCGCGCCCAAGTCGTGTATCAGTATCCCAACCAAAGCGTAATTAACTCGGCACGTTTTGCCGAAACTCCGATTCGAGAAGCTTTAAAGGGAGAATTACGAGTAGGCGATCGCTATGTCTATTGGGTGGAAATCGCCCAACCGAAGACTGGCAAAGCTTTTACTGGTCAAATGACGATTTTGCTCAAAACTGACCTAGACAAGTTAGAAAGGGAACTGCAAAGTCGTTAATGGGCACTTGTACTGAGCGAAGTCGTTGGCGTAGCCTCTCGTAGAGAAGTATTGGGCATTTCCCTTGTTTTCCTTGTCTCCCTCATCCCCATCATCTCCCTTGTCTCCCTCCTCCCCCTCATCTCTTCTCGTTTAAAAATTACTGAATTGGTGTTCTACAACTTCCCCAACCCTACAGGCGCTAGGGTTTGCCATATACCCGAAAAGATACTTTCAGATGCTAAGGAAATTCGTAGCAAATCTTCTTTCAGTAGTGGCGGCCAATCAACCCCGGCTTTACACCCTGCGGTAAACAGCTGTTGCGCTTTAATGCTTAACTGATAAAGGGCTAAAGCCAGTTCTCGGTCTAGGCTTTTTGCATCTTTGAGGGCTTCAAACACCACTTTCAATGCCAACAAAATCGAGGTGATCTGACCAGGTATCGGGGGTTTCCCGTGTTTCATACGCATTAACAGCGCATCTGGGTTTTCCTCGGTTATGATTGTCTGATTTATGAGGAGTTTCCGAGCTGTTTCGTAATTCATGTAGTCAGTTTAACGTACATTTTGCTTCGGTATGAATACTTAATTAAAAGCTCATAAAACTAGCTTATGGTTATTTATAGCAATCTCATTTGATTTGTGAAAAGATCGGCGTGGGGAAAATGATTGGGAATTTGCGATGCTCTACCTTAACCAGATAGACTCAATATAATATCTTGGAAAAATATACCTTGCTGGGAATCAGAAGCAAAATGATATCACCGAATTTAGAAGAAATTGAGCGCTCCGTCCGTGCCTTGTCTGTGGAAGAACAACTTTGGCTACTAGAAAGGATTGCTCGACAAATCCGAGAAACGGAGTATACAAAAGATAAATTGGCTGATCCCAAAAATCCCGAAGAACAACTGGGAGTGATGGTTAGTGAGCCAAAGATTCCAACCGAAATTGCTGCTAAAAATGATGAGTTTGCGATTTCGGAAATCCTCTGATATCTAAAAGTAAAAATTATAAGATTGTCAGAATTAAAAAGTCAAATATACAAGTTATTGGTGAGCGATCGCTTACGATAATTGCTGAGTGCGATCGCTCATTCACTACAAAATGACCTCACACTCCGCCCACCAGTTCCAGACGATATAGTAGACCGGATGACCGGGCTACTGAAAACAGACACAACACCACTAACCGATGCGGAAGTGGAGATAATTTTAGAAGAAGGCTTGGTGGACAAATACCTGAAATGAAGGTATTGCTAGATACTAACATCATTCTAGAACCAGAAGCATTTGTAGAAGATGCCAGAGCTTTATTAGAAGCCATTGCACAGCAACGATAGATAACTTTCCCATCTAATCTTTTGAATTGACTTTTCTTGCAAATGACTTTACAATTCACCCCCATTATGGTAAGCGACTGGGGTAAATACGCTGCGATGATGTTGCTGATTAATAAGTCAATAGGGACGATCTCGCAAAAACAATTGATCAAGGGTGTTCATTACATTGTTTGAAGTTATGTAGCCTTTTGATTACGGCCTATCAACCACTGCGGTAAACTGTGCGTTGATTATGATTCTTTCGCAGAGAAGAACACTCGAAAGGAGCGGTTTTTTCAATGTCTCATGCCGTAAAAATCTACGATACCTGCATTGGCTGCACCCAATGCGTCCGCGCTTGCCCTACTGATGTACTGGAGATGGTTCCTTGGGATGGCTGCAAAGCTGCTCAAATTGCCTCTTCGCCCCGTACAGAAGACTGTGTGGGCTGTAAGCGCTGCGAAACCGCTTGTCCCACCGACTTTTTGAGCATCCGGGTTTACCTGGGCGCTGAAACAACTCGCAGTATGGGTCTAGCTTACTAAAAAGCTCAGTGCTAAATCACTGAACTGCTGATCGCTATGTGGATCTACTGTCCAACCTTTCTTTCCAGAACGGTTGCCTTGTCCCCCTTGGACACAAGGGAGAGGCGTAAGCCTTTGCGCCTGTCGGCAGTGATATAGACCATCAAAGAAAGCCTCCGATTAGAGTTCTCCGTGAGTCCTGAGTCTTGAGGCAAAAGAAGCAAATCAAAAAAACAATTTCTTGATTCTTCACTCAGCGAGAAGTTCAAATCGGCGGTTTCCGTCGATCTGAACTTCTTGCAAAGGCAGACGCCAAGGGCGAACGGTGACTCGGAACTCAGAACTCAGTCCTGAAGAATTTTAAAGTTTCTTAACGTGTCGCGGAAGTCCCCACCTTCTGGTGCGTCCGCTACGCGAACAATGTACTCATAAGGTGGGGATAGGGAGCGGGGGGTGTTCGCGAACAGCCTCACGAAATGAGGATTGCATAGGCGTATTGTTTTTTTGCGTCAGCAAAAACAAATACGCTTATGGATGACGAATCCTACTTGTTTTTCTGATAGAATTACTTGGTCTTGACCATCAATGCCATAAGCGAAAACCAAGCTGCATAGGTATATGTTGCAAGAGAACCCTTCCCTACGCAACGCTACGCGAACGATTTCGCTCAGGGTAAAAGATTTGGGTCTTGGGAACCAGGACTTCTGCCCTTGGAGGGAATGTCAGACTTTCTAGAACTACAGAGTTCTGGAGGCTATTCCCGATGAATTGGGAAGTTCCGTCCGTCTTACGGCGGAGTAGTTCACTAAACCGCGTCTATCTTGAAACCTGTAGTTCTTCGGTGATGAAAAAAATTTTCCCTCATCCCCCAACCTCTTCTCCCATATCTGGGAGAAGGGGAACCAGAATTTCAATGTCCCTCTTCCAGATATGGGAGAGGGATTTAGGGAGAAGGCGAAAACTACGGTTCTCAACTTACAGCAGATTTCAACGAAAGTGAGGTACACAACGATTCGTCTCAAAGCCAAGTATAAAGCCTGTTTGACTTCTGAATTCTGATTTCTGAATTTTGCTGTAGATGAAGTTTAGAAAGCATCTTTAGTAATACCTAGTGGCGGAGGGAGTAAATTACTCCCTTTTTTCTTTGCAAAAGGTCGAATTTGTGCTAGGAACTATACTGGATTTAATCATCCTGAAAAAAAGTGGTGTGAACAATGTGTGGAATCGTTGGATATATAGGCACTCAAGCGGCGACAGACATCTTATTAGCTGGGCTGGAAAAACTAGAGTACAGGGGCTACGATTCTGCTGGAATCGCCACTATTTGGGAAGGTAAGGTTAATTGTGTGCGGGCAAAGGGCAAACTCCATAACCTGCGTTCTAAACTGGAACAAATAGAAACCCCTAGCCAAATTGGTATTGGTCACACACGCTGGGCAACTCATGGTAAACCAGAAGAGTACAACGCCCATCCCCACATGGATACGGCAAAACGAGTGGCGGTGGTGCAAAATGGCATTATCGAAAATTACCGCGAGTTGCGCGAGGAACTCAAAGGAAAAGGACACCAGTTTCTTTCTGAAACCGATACAGAAGTAATTCCCCATCTCATAGCCGAATTTTTAAAGAGTCTTCCCCCCTCATCTCTCTCATCTCCCTTCCTAGAGGCAATTCGCCAAGCTGTTAACCACTTACATGGGGCATTTGCGATCGCAGTTATTTCTGCTGACTACCCCGATGAATTGATTGTTGTCCGCCAACAAGCACCTTTGGTAATTGGTTTTGGGCAAGGGGAGTTCTTTTGTGCGTCTGACACGCTAGCGATCGCTTCCTACACCCGTGCAGTGCTACCTTTGGAAAATGGCGAAATTGCCCGCCTCACACCTTTGGGCGTTGAGATTTACAATTTTGCTGGCGACAGGTTGAAAAAACAACCCCGGCTGCTCAACTTCAATCCTGGAATGGTAGAAAAGCAGGGATTCAAACACTTTATGCTCAAAGAAATCCATGAGCAACCAGGGGTAGTAAGAGCTAGTTTAGAAGCATACTTTAATAATCTTGGAGAATCTACCGAATCGCCAATCAATCTTGGTTTACCTGCGGATTTATACAACGATTTAGAACAAATTCAGATCGTCGCCTGTGGTACCAGTTGGCACGCAGCATTAATCGGAAAATATTTAATTGAACAACTAGCAGGAATTTCAACTCAGGTACATTACGCTTCTGAGTATCGTTATGCACCATCACCCGTGACGCCTAATACGTTGATCATTGCCGTTACCCAATCAGGTGAAACCGCCGATACCCTAGCAGCTTTGGCGATGGAAAAAGAACGTCGTCAAGGGAAAGAACCCAAATATCAAGCGCGACTACTGGGTATTACTAATCGCCCCGAAAGCAGCCTTGGTCATCTGGTATCGCATATCATCAGTACCCTAGCGGGAATTGAAATTGGGGTAGCGGCGACGAAAACTTTTACTGCCCAACTGATGGCGTTTTATGCTTTGGCATTGGATTTAGCAGCTCGTCGTCAGACAGTTTCAAAAGATATTTTAGAGAAAATTATTAACGGGTTGCGGCAGATTCCCAAAGAAATTGAAGCAACTTTGGAAACTCAGGAACGTTTAACTGAACAGTTAGCCCACGAATTCGCCGAAACCCAAGATTTTATTTTTCTGGGAAGGGGAATTAACTTTCCGATTGCTTTAGAAGGGGCGTTGAAATTAAAAGAAATCAGCTATATTCACGCCGAAGGCTATCCGGCTGGAGAGATGAAACATGGCCCAATCGCTCTATTAGATGCGAAAGTACCAGTAGTTGCGATCGCAATCCCTGGTAGTGTTTACGAAAAAGTTATTTCTAATGCCCAGGAAGCCAAAGCTAGAGATTCTCAGTTAATTGGCGTGACTCCCGTCAACGATGGCGAAGTTGCGGAAATCTTTAACGATCTTCTTCCTGTCTCTGATGTGGACGAATTACTTTCTCCCCTCCTCACAGTAGTTCCTTTACAATTGTTGGCTTATCATATTGCCGCCCGTCGCGGTTTGGATGTCGATCAGCCGAGGAATTTGGCCAAAAGTGTTACTGTAGAATAATTTCTACTATCAAAGTACAAATGAGCTAGTCTAGCTAGTCGGGCTATATATGGCAAGAAGAGGAAGTAAATGGCTAGCAGTATCTCTACAGTAGACCTGTTTTGTGGTGCTGGAGGACTAACTCATGGGTTTGAGCAAGCAGGTCTTCCAGTCAAAGCTGGATATGATATTGATCAAGCTTGTAAATTTCCATACGAGCACAATAACAAAGCAAAATTTATACTGCAAGATGTAGAATATCTTAGCGGTTCTGATCTGGCAAAGCATTTTTCTGGTAGCAGTATTAGGATTTTAGTAGGATGTGCCCCTTGTCAACCATTTTCAAGTTATTCAAGACGTTATAACGATAGAGAATCAAAGTGGAAGCTATGCCGTGATTTTGCTCGTCTGGTGCAAGAATGTGAACCAGAGATTATTTCAATGGAAAATGTGCTTCAGTTAAAACATCATCAAGTATTTCATGAATTTATCGAGAAATTAGAAAATTTAAACTATTTCTTGGAATCTTATGAAATTAACTGTCTAAATTATGGAATCCCTCAATCTCGAAAGCGATTAGTTTTACTAGCTTCAAAATTTGGCAAAGTTAACTTAATTCCACCAACACATGATGCAGAAAGATACGAAACAGTAAGAAAAGCTATTGAACATCTTGAACCACTTTCTGCGGGTCAAAAATCTAAGATAGACCGACTCCATCTATGCAGTAAGCTATCTAATCTGAATCTTCATCGTATTCGTGCTTCAAAACCTGGAGGAACTTGGCGAGATTAGCCTAGAGAATTAATTGCAGAATGCCACACTAAAAAGAGTGGTAAAACTTATCCTGCGGTCTATGGTCGGATGGAATGGGATCGACCTAGCCCGACTATCACTACACAGTGTTTTGGATTTGGTAACGGTCGTTTTGGACATCCTGAACAAGATAGGGCTATATCTCTTAGGGAAGCAGCATTACTACAAAGTTTTCCAGCAAATTACGAGTTTGCTCCTTCTGATGAGGCTTTAGGGCTAAGTCATATAGGGCGATTGATTGGAAATGCTGTTCCAGTTAAACTAGGCGAAGTTATCGCTCAAAGTATTTTGGCACACATTCAGGAAGTAAATTAGATATATTTACAGACTTAAGCCAGATACTTCCTTTCAACTAAGTAATCTTCAATGTTCTGCAATATCTGTTTGAGATACTCTATTACCTCCTTTTCAACCTGTAGAAGTTCTCGAATTGATATATTTTTACCAACTTCTGCAAATGATTTATTTCCGTGTGCTAAGTCATTTCGATTTCGCATAACATTATTTAATTTCTCACCATGCTTTGTTTTGGAGTAGTCAGTATCATAAGAAAATCCATACCTTCTTGCTGTTTTTGTAATTTCATCTCTATCAACATTGCCTGAGAATAATTCTTTACTATTAAATCCAGCTTTAATAATATCAAGAGAAATATCTGTTATTTGAGAATGGATATTATCTGGGGAGCGATTTTCAAAATTATAGAGTACTATTTTCTTAATTTCAGTGCTAACGGAATCAAAAGAAATTCATTTATTAAGGAAAGTATTAACTTGCCTGTCAAAATTTTTGTAGTTATTTAGGTATGCGAAAAAACGTAACACAAATTCCTCTGGCTCACGTTTATTAACAAGTGCTTCTGAGAATGGAGATAGTTTGCGAAATTTAGAATATTTAGCAAGCTCTTCAAGAAGATTAACAAATGGCCCTGGGGATATGCCTCTACGCTTCTCCATATCATTGAGTTCCACGCTACCTGTATTGATCCGTTCAAACAGATCCCTTCGTGTTTCTTCATCAGCTTTATCAGTGAGCACAATCATGCGGAGAGTAGCTCTGTTAAAACGTCTCTGTCTGGCAAGTGGCAAATCTTTGAATTTGAATTCGTTAAGTTTCTTTAGCTTTTCTAGCCCACATAGCTTGAGGTCATTATTAAGAAATCTATCTAAAGTACGAATACGTTGAATACCATCAACAATTTCCCATCGAGCTTCATCATCATGATCATCTTTCGGTGGCAAATCAGCAACAAAAATATATGGGATGGGTAGTCCTAACATAATAGATTCAATAAACTTTGACTGCCGAGATTCTTCCCAAATCATCTCCCGTTGATAGTCGGGTATATACAACTCATTCATGTCCTCATCTAGCCCATCTCTGTATTTCTGGAAAAGGACTTCCACTGGATACTCTTTTGTGTCATAGTCAACTATTTTTTGTTTTTCACGAATTTCTGCTTCTGCTCCTTCTCTTTGCTCATCCGTGATCTCTGGTTCTGGTGGTATATTTGGGGCTTTTGCCATCTTGCTCTCCAATTGGGATAGAGTAGATTTATCAGAGTAGGAAAGGCTTAGAAATTTATTCTATCACCTGGCATATTAACTCACGTATGAAATCATTCTGATTCTCTACTTTTGCCTGTACTATAGGCTTGTTGGAGCAAAGTTGAGAGTGAGTATGTTAACAAATGCGATTCTTCCATCGCTAGTTTCAAAAGTCAATATTGGGTAATCTATATATGATGTCACTTAAGCATTAGTTGATTATTTATACTTAAGTCTAATAGTGTTAAAGGTAAGCAAACTTCCGCCGACTTGTATTAGTACAGCACGGCGTAAATAAGCCACCCATTTGTAATCTCTGAAACCCTTACTAAAACGGAATTACGAATTACGAATTACGAATTACGCGAAGCGGTACTAGTATCCACTAGGTTAAGAACGCCGGACATTCAAGCAACACCATTCTTTTCGTTTCCACAGGGTAGCAACGATCCAACCATTTTGTTCTAAAGCGTCAGCAACAGCTTTAGATTGTTCTAGTAAAATACCACTAAAGATCGCCCAAGTCTCAGGTTTAGCGATCGCACTCATTTCTGGAACCAATTCAATAATCACGTCAGCCAAAATATTGCAAACGATACCGTCAACTGGTTGAGAAACCAGTTTTGTCAAAACGTCTACACTTCCCAGTGCAGGTAGTAAACGTTCTGGGCTAATGTCGTTCAGGGTGCGATTGCTAATAGTTGATTGCACCGCCAAAGGGTCATTATCCACTGCATAGACTTTCTCGGCTCCCAGTAGCAGCGCCCCAATGGAAAGGATACCAGAACCACAGCCAATATCCGCAATTACCAGATGTTCATGTTTACCACTATTAGCCACAAAAGATTGAGAAACTCCACTCAGCCGCATTTCTAAAGATTCCAAACATAGCTGAGTGGTAGCATGGTTGCCCGTACCAAATGCTACACCAGGGTCAAGACGAATCACTAACCGTTCTGTTATTTCTGGTAATGGTAGCCAAGCGGGGTTGATGAGGAAGCGATCGCCTATTTCCTGCGGATGCCAATATTGTTTCCAGCTAGTCGCCCAATCTTCCTCATCGATTAACTGCCATTGCAGGGAGGGAGATGAAACTCCTACACAGAGAGCATCTTGACGCAGCCACAGTGACAGCGCTGCTAAATCTAGTAGGTGTGTTTGAATTGTTGGCAAGTAAGCTCTTACTAAAGATGAATTTCCTTTGTTTTCACTAGCTGTACCACGACAGCCAAAATCTTCCAGTCGCCAAAAGATCGAATCTTCTAGGTCTGGTTCACATAAAATCTGTAGTTCCCACCAAGTGTTTGCCATATAATTTTAGATTTTAGATTTTAGATTTTAGATTAGGGATTTGGTAACGGTTAATGATCAATAGACCTCTTGCAAAAGTCCCTAACACCCCACCCCCAGCCCCTCCCCGCAGGCTCTTAGGGGAGAATTTGACGTAAGTCAAAGGCGGGGTGGGGTTCTTTTTTTGATTTATGCAAGAAGTCTAATGTGAAAAATAATGAGCAATTAGCCATTACCAATCCAAAATCCAAAATCGTTCGACTGAGCGACTTGCCTTGAGCGTTTGCGTAGCGTCTCGTAGAGAAGCCGAAAGGAGCCGAAGTCCGAAATCTAAAATTAGAGAGTTACTGTGTACGCGTCCCGAATGCCAGGGACTTTTATAATCTCATCCAAAATGCCCTCAGGTAAAGGATCATCTATACTCAGAGCCATTACAGCATCACCACGGACGATTTTACGACCTACTTGCATACTGGCAATATTCACATTAAAACTGCCGAGTAGGGAACCAAGTTTGCCGATAATCCCCGGCATATCGCGGTGCAGGGTAAACAACATATATTTGCTGGGTGGGACGTTAATCGGGAAACCATCAACGTCGGTGAGGTGGATTTCCCGCTCACCTAACAACGCGCCTGTGACAGAATGAGTACCTAAAGTACCTGTGGCTTCTAGATGAAGCGTTCCGGCATAGTCTCGAATCGAAGCATCGCGGGTTTCAATCACCCGAATTCCGCGTTCTTTGGCTTCTATGCTGGCATTTACGTAATTTACTCGTTCCCGCAAAGCTTGGTAAAGTAATCCTTTCAAGGCAGCGACTACCAAAGGCTGACTTTTGTTGGTCGCTAGTTCGCCTTGCAGTCGCACAGTGAGTGTTTCCACCCGTCCGCCAGCTAGCTGTCCCACTAGATTACCTAGAGTTTCTGCTAATTGCATATAGGGTTTGAGTTCTTCCAACACATCGGGGCCGAGTCCGGGAATGTTGACGGCCGAACGTGCTGGTAGTCCTAAAAGTACATCCCGAATTTGTTCGGCAACATCAATGGCCACATTTACTTGAGCTTCCGTGGTCGAGGCTCCTAAATGGGGGGTGAGGATGATTTCTTTACCGAGCGATCGCAACTCAGATTCACCCAGTGGTTCTGACTCGAATACATCCAAGGCTGCACCCCCGATTGTACCAGCTTTCAGAGCTGCTGCTAAAGCTACTTCATCAATGATCCCACCACGAGCGCAGTTGATAATCCGGGCTGTGGGTTTCATTTTTGCCAGAGTTGTGGCATTGATTAAGTGCGTAGTTTCTGGGGTTTTGGGGATGTGTAAGGTGATATAGTCTGCTTGCCGGAAGAGTAAATCTAGCTCCACCAACTGACAGCCAAGCTGTTCGGCTCGGTCTGTAGAAATAAAAGGGTCATAAGCTAGGAGTTTCATCCCCATTGCCTTAGCTACAGAGGCAACATGGGAGCCAATTTTACCCAAACCGACAACACCGAGAGTTTTTTTGTAGACTTCCGCGCCCACAAAGCTATTGCGATCCCATGCACCGCGTTTCACCGAAGCGTTAGCATCAGGGATGTGGCGAGACAAAGCCAAAATCATCGCTAGCGCATGTTCGGCGGCGGCAATTGTGTTTCCCTCTGGAGAATTGACTACCACAATTCCCCGGCGTGTGGCAGCAGGAACATCTACATTATCCACACCCACACCAGCACGACCGATGATTTTTAGCTGAGTGCCGGCTTCAATGATTTCTTGGGTGACGCGTGTACCAGAGCGAATCATCAGCGCGTCATACTCACCAATAATTTGGAGCAGTTCTGCTGGTTTTAGACCTAGTTTGACATCAACAGTAGCAACTTGCGAAAGAATGTCAATTCCAGCTTGGTCAATTGAATCGGAGACAAGAACCTTAGACATGATTATTTCATTTAAAGCTACAGGTTTTGCTGCACAAGACTTTTTAGTTTAGTCTTTATCTGTCGCAATTCAGCAAAAATTATTCGTTTGAATATCGACTTAACCTTAACTTACACTATATGGTGCTGGTATCAAAGCATGATTTGCTTTCGGTGGGTACTGCCTCCTAAGTATTTGAACATGAGTGGCTATTTGCACCACCCTGTCGCTAAATATAAAGCATTAATAGCACTAAGCAGCTATATACAGCAGATTTCAAGTTGGTGAGGTACAAAAATACCCCACCCGTGCTGTCGCTTACCCTCCCCTTGCTAAGGCTAGGGTATATACCCTCCTTAAAATTATTTTTTTACAAAGAATAGTACGCAAGTATTTTAACTAAAATTATCTTTTAAGTAATTCAATAAGATTGAAGCTAAAAATAAAAATATTTATTTCCAAAGTTCGCCTCAAAAATTTGAGAATAACTAGTGTAAGAATCTATCTTTAGAAATATATCTTTTGGTTCTATTTCTTTTTGAAGAACAAGGTAAACGAAAGCAGATGCCGATAAATAAATATACAAATTAAATTAATAATGATGTAAATAATCTTGTATGATATTTACAGTAAGGTCAACGATAAAAAACAACAATTAAAAATAAAAATGCCTAGACTCATAGGACAGCGCTCTAATATTGGAGCAAATCAGGACTTACGCAACTGGCACAAGCAATGGTGCGCGAAGCGCACCGAGCGCCCAAAAACTACACAAAAGACATAGCAATATCTGGACGTTTTAGTTGCCAAATTAAATAATTAGAAAGCAAATTTTGCTTGAGCTTGTAAATAGTTTCACCTGTTTGATAAGCTAAACTTTTCAGTCTTAGCCAAACTAACATAGCGCAAGCAATATGATTTCTTTGAAGACGAGCTTTACGACATTGACATGATTCAATGCCAGTTAGTTGCTTTATTTCTCTATGAAACTCCTCTATTTTCCAGCGGATTTTACACACCTGTTGTGTAACATCAGTAGAACTTTGAGATAAATCGTTGGTTGCGACATAATCCGTTCTATCGGTAGAGATAGTAACCCGGAAGAGTTTCACTTTTTTCTCACCAGGGAATCCTTTAATCTTTATTATTTTACCACATTCTAAATCTTCATTACTCCATTCTAAAGATTCAATATTTTTATATTTTTCTTTACCAAAACTATCATCTACTAAACGATTAATCTTCAAAGGACAATAATAAATTTTATCTAGACTATCTATATAAAGCATTAAATTATTGACCGCATACCAAGTATCCATTAAAACTGTATCGAAAGGTAGAAGCTTTTGGTATACAAGCCCTTGCAGCATATTTTTCACATGGTCAATCTTGCTTAAACCATCATTGTCTGGATTGAAAATACGATAATCTATTACCCAGAAATTGAGAGTTTTAGGATTAACATATATGCAATTTACTATTCCTATCTCTCTAATAACGCCATGTTCATTACCACTATACTGCCTTCGTATTATTTCTATTTCCTCCGAAAATCTTTTATCTAAAACTGTATCATCAAATATAATATAAGCATCCTCGTCAGGGACAATTATATCTTTGACATTATCCCAAAGTAAACGAGGAGTTAATTTTTCATTCTTTAAATAATAATTTATTTTATCATGACTAATATTTGACAAATGTTCTGCTAGATTAGTCATTGTATAGTTAATTTGGCTGCTCAGTAAATATTGGCAATAATTAAGTTTAGTAAATTTCATCACTAACCAACTTTTTGATGCACTTTTATCAATTTTCTCATAAAATTTTGAACAACAAGATACATCATTGATTATTGTTACTAATTTGAGCAAGGCCAATCAAACACATTCTCGCTAATTGAATACGTATGTACTACTAGCTAGCGATCGCACTGTGCCAGTTGCGTAAGTCCTGCAAATATTGCCGTTTTTGTGATCATAGTCGCCACATTTGGGGTACTTCTTGAATACATTGGCGTGATTCATCTAGTTCCCGGCTTTGGACGAGAAGGGCGATATTTTCAGCTTAAAAGTGAAGCCACCAACGAACAAGTAATTCAATAACAAAATCAATAAGAATGCGAGGGATAGATAAATGCGTAAAGGTAGTGATGTTATCGATAAAGTGGTCGTCACCTACGACACAGGTAAAAAAATTGTCCGAATTATAGATTTAATTTTTGATCAGAAACACAATCAACTTTTGGGTTTTCTAGTTGCAGAAAAGGGACTGTTTCGAGATGCAAAAGTGATTCCACTACAAGAGGTACAAGCGATTGGTTCAGATGCGATCGTAGTTAACTCGAAAGAATCTGTTGTTAAGGCACGTCGTGTCCCTGTAATTAAAGAGATTCTGCACCAGAATATTGTCCTGAGAAAAAAGAGAATTCTGACTACTGAGGGACTCGACCTCGGTGGATTGGTCGATTTGTTCTTTGACGAGCATAGTGGACTGGTGGAAGGATACGAAGTTTCTGGCGGTGTATTTGCCGATGCTTACTCGGGGCGATCGTTCGTTCCTGTTGGCGAAGCACTGAAAATTGGTTATGATGTTGCCTTTGTACCTCCAGAAACTGCTCAAATAATGGAAGAACAGGTCGGTGGTATCCGAGGAACCGTTCAGGCAACTGGAGATAGATTGCAGGACTCGGCCCAGACTACCAACCGCAGACTGCAAACACCAGCTCAAACCGTGAATGAACAGCTGCAAAGCTCCGTAGAGAGTGTGAACCGGGGGCTACACTCAGCAAGCCAAAATGCAGGTGAGCAATTCCAAGCCGTAAGTGATGCTACTAGCAGCAAACTGCAAGACCTCAATCGAGATGCAACAGCCTCCTTGACAAACAATTTGGTTGACCCTGCCGAGCAAAAGGTATATGTCATTGGCAAGCATATTGAGCGGGATGTGCTGACTCCAGACGGAAATGTACTGCTACTAGAGGGGCAAGAAGTGACGCTAGTGGATGCAGAAACGGCCGATCGTATGGGTATCCTTGATGAACTCTATCGAGCTACAGGTGGCAGTCTGACTGCCAACATCAGCCGCAATTTGCAAGCAGCAACAGAATCTACTAGCAATCGTATTGGGAGCGTAACTCGCAGGAGTGGTGCGAAGGTGCGTGACTCGGTTGATTCGCTGGCAGCGCATCTGGCGATCCAGCAGGCAAGAGGACGCAGAGTCGTGCAAACAGTCCGTGCTGACGATGGCTTAATTATTGCGGCATCTGGGCAGATTGTGACGGAATCCCTGCTTGATCGTGCCCAGACTTACGGTAAAGAAGCAGAATTGCTGAACGCTGTCGGTCTGAGTCCGGCAACCGCAGTCCGTTCTAGCGCCAGTGACAGATGGCTAAAAAACAAAGTTCAACTGGGCAATCAAGCATCGCTCAAGAGAATCTCAACACTTTCTGGCAAGCCTTGAAAGCGAAGGCAGAAAAGTTACAAGGACGCAGCACACGGGCAATGAAAAAGCAACGGATTGAACAAGCGCTGGATCGTCCAGTTACCCGTGTCATTCTTGACCCAGAAGATAACGTGATACTTAATGTCGGTGAATTGATTACCCATTGCGCCGTCAGTCAATCTGAAAAAAGTGGAGTTCTGAATATCTTACTAAGTTCGGTCTATACTAAGGAGCTAGAAATCTCTGATAAGGAGTTACGTGCTTCAGAATATGGAATGGCAGCCTTGGCACTTCATGGTAATGGGCGATCGCACTAATAATATATGTAAACTCTTGAAAATCTCGAACTTTCAACCAAAGACGACACGATTCGTGTTTCGGCCCTTCGCACCCACCACGGGCAAATAATTCACTACGAACACAAACGCGATCGCTGTCATCGAGATGAGAATAATCAGCTTCAAGCTTGGGAGAGCGATCGCCTGCAAATCCTAGCTTACACTTTACTCATAAAACTAATCTTAGCTAAAGATAAGTAAGTGGGCGAGAATAAATCAAAGTAGGTTAAGTAATGTAAAAAATATTGAGATTAGTTTGTAGTGAGGACTTTAGTCCTCTTATGAGGGCTGGAGCCGCTCCCTACAAACCTTTAATTATTTACGCCGCTCTACTTAAGGCAATACGAATAACCTCTTGCCGTGTACACTTTTTCAGCTTGATATCGCGTCATATGTGCATCATCGAATAGCCCATCGTAGACATTGCTAGCGGATAAATCGCTATAATATCTGGTTAGCTAAATATCTTTTGAGTTTTGGGCAAACCAGCCATGTTAGAGTACAACTTGCCAAGGTACTTGCCCTCAGCCGAGGAATTACCAGATTCTGATGAAACGCCTGTGGATAATGTTTTTCTACCAAAAGCTGTCAGTAAAGAAAAACTATTGCTTTTTAGGAATAACGTTTCTGATTCCACTTTTTGCGCCAACACTATCACCTTTGTAACGAGGGATGATATGAATGCTGGCGTGCATAATATGTTGACCGGCGGCTCGATTGATATTCATTCCTATATTAAAACCATCAGGTTCAAATTCTGCTTTGAGAATTGCTTGTACTTTGTTCACCATAAACCAGCAAGCAGATTGCTCTTTCAATGGTAGTTCAAAATAACTGCTAACATGACGTTTGGGAATAATCAAAATATGTCCTTTACTTATAGGGTAGCCATCAAAAATTGCATAAGCAGTTGCGGATTCAGTTAATAGTTTGAGGCTTTTATGGGGATTACAGAATATACAATAATTAGATGAATTTCGCTGATGATTATAGTGAATATACTCATATAATTCCCGATGTTGATCTAAACAAACTGAAGGAAAGGGAAGTTTGACAATACATTGATATGTCGGTTTTTTATGGACATAATGTTCTCTAAACCCTTCTTTTTTAAGATCCCTTCTTACAGCATAATAAGCTTTACCACCTGGTTTTAATAAGTGTGATATTTCCATAAGAACATTAGTTTGTTCTTCAGTAAATAAGACATTTAAAACATAAAAGCAAATTATTGTATCAAATTTATTATCAGGATATTCTGGGAAATAATAAGGGTCATATCCTGTAATATCACAACCTTTTTGGCGCAATATTTTAACATCATTACCAAAGCCACAACCAAAGTCTAGTATTTTGCCTTGTAGAAGGTTTTGATTTAATAAAAACTGTGCAGGAAATGACAGATAACTTCTTTCGATCGCAGTCAGATGGGTGAACTGATTTTTTTGCTGTTTCATGGAATTTTGGTGCTGATGTCCCCAATTTATTATTCCCAGCATTCCTTGAGGTTATGCGATGTCTACGATGGTTACTGAGCTTGCCGTACTACTTCGTGGAAGCAAGCTACGCGCAGCGTCTCGTAGAGAAGTACAAGCTACGCTGGAGCATCAGGGTCAACACCTAGCTCACGTAACTTAGCTGCTAATATATCAGCACGTTGGCGTTCTTGTTCAGCTTGTTCGCTACTCCACAACAGCAAATTTCCTTCTCTATCCCACCAGCGCAGCCAATTCATCGTTTGGCATAATCTTTCACCCTGCCAAATTCCGAGAAATAACTCTAACTCAGGAATCCAAAAGCGTCCATTGGTATCTGCTTGCGGCAAAATATATTCTCCATTTTGCAAACACCGTAGTTCTAAACTAGGCTCATAGGGATCGTAGGTTACGTAGGTTGGAACTTGGAGAATCTTTTCGTAATAATAGAGTTTACCGTAGGGTGGAGTTGAGCGGACTGAGAGTTCTCCACCTTCTGTGTCTGAGAGAAATTCCATCACTACAGCCACAGCAGCCCCTTCTAAATTCGGGGTATAGCTGCGGCGAACTACATTTGGTCCTACAGACTGCACTTGAGGTACGTAAAACCAATCAGGGGCTTTAACGACAATTTTTTTGTTGACTGTGGCTACAAGTCCAAAATTAGAGCCAATCAGTATCTGGGGTTGGATGCATCCTGTGCTTCCCAAAGCATCGGTAAGCGCAGCACCGATCGCGGGTTGTTGAATATTTTCCACTGGATCGTCAGGTAAAATGAAGTCGGCTGGAAGTGCTTCCCAAGTAACAGTTGGTTCTTTTTGGATGGCGTTAACTTGTAGAACCATAAAACTACTCCTAAATGATATTAGTTATTCTAAACAAATCTTCAGCCAGCCCAGACACCCGCTCATTTCTCAAAAACTACGCCAGTGCTGATGATGGAAATGTGCGGCGTGCAGCCATCAAAGCATTAGTCAGCAATTTCAAAGATGACCCCCCGTCCCTAAACTCACTTTCAACCGCTTAAACATCGCTTCCCGTGCTTGGACAGCAAGATTATCATCTAAAGGTTGCAAGCTAATTTCCTGCTGATACTTTAGCCGCAGCGCTGTTTGAATTAACCAATCGGCGACAAAAGGATTTTTGGGTAATAATGGTCCGTGGGAATAAGTAGCAATCGCATTCTGATAAAATGCTCCTTCTGTCCCATCTTCACCATTATTTCCCAAGCCATACACCACGCGCCCCAATGCTTCCACTTTTCCCAGTTTGGTACGTCCGCCGTGATTTTCAAAGCCTACTAAATATGGTGTACTACCCGTCATCTCTTGCAAATCTCGCGCTAGGCGTGAAGCTGTAACTTCAATTACCAAGTTACCAATACAGCGCTTAATATTTTCACCAGGATGGACGGAAACTAAATCGAGTATTCCCAAACCATCAATTCGTTGTCCTAATCCTGGTTCATAATAATGTCCAAGTAATTGGGGTGAACCACAGGTAAAAACTCCCGGTGTTCCATTTTCGATTTTCTCACGCATAGCGTCGGCTTTGACACCTTGCAAATCACGCATAACAATTTCTTGTTGGCGGTCTTGTGCGCCACCACCAACTATGATATCTACAGCTTTAATATCTGCGGCTGTGGCATTTTGATCCAAGGGTAACACTTTAACATCGTATCCCCGCCACTGAGCGCGACGTTCTATAGTAATTACATTACCGCGATCGCCATAGGTACTCATCAGCGTCGGATAAAGCCAACCTATTGTGATTTCCAATTGTTGATAACTCATAAATAACTCTTGATTAATAACTAATAGTTTTTAAGCTATAGCGGTTCTCAGTTGACTGAGGTACAAGAACCCCACCCCCAACCCCCTCCCTGCAAGCAAGGAGGGGGCTATGATGTACCTTATGTGATTAGGAAACGCTATAAACCACATCTAGTTTGCATAATCTGAAATTGTACATTTATTGTGGGGTGGGCGACACGAGCGCCCAAAATATGCAAGTTAAATGTGGAACAGCTGCTCACCTTAGGGTGAAATCACTCTGTGCATATCCAGACTTGGAGGAGTAATTTCTGTTTGGGTTAGCATATCGACTCCCCACTCCCAAATTTAAAGAATTTTCCGCCCAGTCAAAATTTCTCGCACTTCTAACATGGCTGAATAGGTGGGCAGAATGTGCAAAGTTTCATTCTCTGGTGTATGCTCTAATGCAGTAGCGATCGCTTGTCGCAAATCTTCTTCGACAATTAAATTTAACTTACTCTGAAGGGACTTTTCGCTGTAACGTAGACGTAGAGCCAAATCGTAGACGCGATCGCCACTCACTACTAAAGTCCCTCCCCGTTCGACTAATTTCTCCGTATCCACGTCCCAAATCCAGGATACATCAGTGCCATCGGGCGTGCGATCGTTCAATACCAGCAGTGTGGTTTTATCTGTGCTTTCAGTAACTACGCGAATGGTTTCATTGGTTCCCACTGGATTTTTTGATAACAATATCCGCACGCGTTTACCATTAATTACTAAATCTTCTGCGCGACCAAACGCCGCTTGGAAATTGTTAATACTATCTCTGATTGTTGCTTGATCAATTCCCAACTCAATAGCCGCAGTAGCAGCCGCTAAAGTATTATATTTGTTGTACAAACCAACTAGAATTTGCGACCATTTACTACTTTCGAGAGTCGGTTTACTTTTAGTAAAACCACACTTGGGACAAGTAAAATCTCCCAAATGAGACAAATAAACACCTTTGTAATCTAGAGAATGTCCACATTTGGGACAATAAATAGAATCAACTGCGTGAGGAATTGCTTCTAAATAATGTTCAGGCTCATTTAAGCCAAAGAATAACACCCGTTGGGGTAACTGCTGACCGAGGTTAGATAAAGTTGGGTCATCAGCATTGGGAATTACCACCGTTTCTGTTGGTAACGTAGAAATAACTTTTGTCCAACGCTTACTAATTGTGTCTACTTCCCCATACCTATCGAGTTGGTCGCGGAACAAGTTTAAACAGAGAATAATTCGCGGTTGGAGTGGCGTTAATACTCTTGGTACAATATTTTCATCAACTTCTAAAATCGCGTAATCAACATCTAGTGTGCCTAGTAAATTAGTGCTTTCTAATAGCGCACTCATCAAGCCATTTTCGAGATTTGCACCTGTAGAATTATGAGCGATGCGATAACCCTTGCGTTCTAGTATTGTGCATAAAAGCAGCGCTGTAGTGGTTTTGCCGTTAGTACCAGCAATTAAAATCACCCCGTTTTTAACTTGCTGACTCAATAATTCTAAAAGGCGGGGTTGAATGCGACGAGCGATCGCACCTGGTAACACACTAGCAGCACCCAAACGCAAAAATTGTACAATAAACGTTACACTTTTTGCCACTGACACCGCGAAACCCAATCGCAGCCTATCTATGAATTGTATTTTGTTTTCCACATCTATACCCTAGTCTTCTGGCGGTTGCTAATTGAAAGTATTTAATTGCAAATTTAATCTTGTGAGTTTACCGAATCCTGGCTGAAAAAGCCAGCCATACCAATTTTGGATTTGGGACTTCGACTTCTCTGCGAGACCCTTCTCTACGAGACGCTGCGCGAACGGCAAGCTCAGGGCATCGCGCTACGCGAACCTCAGTCCTTCCCTGCGGGACGCTACGCGAACGACAAGGCTCAGGAAACATCGAACGATTTTGGATGGTTGAGCCTTACGGTTGCGCTACTTTACCTCTGCTTTGATTTTTGCGTAGCGATACCAGCCACTTGCGAGAGATAATCTCAGTAGGCGTTATCTTAAAAAATAGTGTGTGGGCGTAATTACATATCCAGCCCAGTTTGCCGAATTCAGCACAAACTCACAACAACTAGTAACTTGCAAGGTTCCTTTTGATGAATAGCACAAAGTTTCTTTTTTTACATAAACAAATTACTGGCTGGCGAAGGTTGTTATCCAAAAGCTTATTATTGCTTGCAAGTCTTTTCATTATAAGTATGCAACCTGCGTATGCCAGTCTCAATAATGATTTATATGATGGCAACATCTTTGTCATTTATGCTGGCAATGGTTCTTTGGTTCCTCCCAGACAGACACTAGCACAGGCTTTAGCGGAACATAAACCTATATTTTTGGCATTTTATTTGGATGACACCAGCGATTCCAAAAGATATGCCATTTCCATTTCACGGGTACAGGAATTCTATGGTCGGGTAGCAGAGATTATGCCTATTAATGTAGATACTATCCCGCTTAAACAGACCTATGACCCTACAGAACCAGGATATTACTATTCTGGGGGTGTTCCTCAAGTCGTGGTGTTTAATAAATCAGGTGAAGTAGTTTTGAATAAGAAGGGTCAAGTAGCTTTTGAAGATATAGACGATGAATTTCGCAAAATATTTGATTTGGTACCACGCACGGAAACAACAAAGCTAAAGCGGCGAGCCTTCAATGAGTTCAGTAGTGAGTTAGCGAAGTAAGTTCTGGGGTAGACCAAATTGGTCTGCTCTAATTTTTAGTGCTATCTGTTACTACATTTCGTCCAATGCCAAAGCATAATATTTAAATGTCTGTGTTAACAGATTAGAAAGTTAATCCATAGTCTATAGTCCGTAACAAATGACTAATGACCAATACTTCTCTACCAGAGGCTTCGCCAACGGCAACGCTACTTCGACCCTTCTCTACGAGACCCTTCTCTACGAGACGCTACGCGAACGGCAAGCTCAGGGCATCGCGCTACGCGTAGCTTGCTTCCACGAAGTGGTACGGCAAAGCTCAGGGCAACGCGCCGCTCAGTACAAGTCAGTACAAGTGACTAATGACCAATGAGTAACTAGAGTGTATTCTGATGTCAAAGGTTTACACCACCCAGGAGCTAATTCAAATTTTGGCAGATGAACGCCAAGCCTGCCTGAATGGAAAACGTCTAAAATTAGAAATAACTGTCTCTGGCAATCCTCTAATTGACCAGTTTCTCAGAACTGATGGGCTACAACGGTTCACTGCCTATCAAGATTTCAAAACTGCAATTCATGACTATCAGAGGGAAAATCAAGTTTCAGGTATTATCTGGCGGGAGGTAAGAGTCAAAGGGAAAAACTTGAACTATCCCGAAGTAGACACTGAGTTAATCGCTCTCAACAGTGACTTAGAGATATTAAAAGCTGCTAAAAATTCTATCCTAGAATTTTGGTATGAAGTATCTATAGAGATGGATTTATACTTGAGTTTCAATAATAGTAAACAATATCAACAAATTGTCACATCTGATGTTGAGAGAATTGTTCAAAGAACAGAATGGGCAAGTTTGTGTAAGTGGGAAAATTCTAGCTTTTTGGAAATGATTTTGCAGCTAGGATGGGGTAAACCAGAAGAAGCTTATTATAAACGAGGAAGACCGCGATCGGGTAGTGAATATATTCATGCTGTCAATCCTGGTAATCGCCCTATTGGTTGACAAAATAATTCATAATTCATAATTCATAATTAAAGAGACTTTACAGAGCCGCCCACGGAATTTTTAATTTAGTGGTCAACAAGATAGTGGAGACTTAAGTCAATACGCTTGGGTTAAGGCTAATAGGACTTACACACGTACAAATTGATCATGATGTGTATTAAGGAAAATAGGTTGTTTTAGGCTTCAAATGATTAAATTCCATACTCTTTTTGTGGTGTTCTGTACTAAATTCCAGGTTGATTGGGCGCGAGCAGATTGACGATCGCTGTAGCTAATTCCACAGGATCGACGGGTTTAGGTAGGTGTTTTTGAAATCCTGCGGCCATTGCTTGGTTATAATTAATTTCTCCAGCATAAGCAGTCAAAGCGATCGCAGGAATTTGTCCGCCTTGCTCTGGTGGTAATTTTCTCACCTCACCCAGCAGCATATAGCCATCCATTAAGGGCATTCCAATATCGCTTAACAGGATATGTGGCTTTGATTGGGCTAATGTTTCCAGCGCTTGGGCAGCTGACTCAACTGCTGTTACAGTTGCGCCATATTGTTCTAGCGCAAAGCTAAAAAACTCTCGCACATCAGGTTGATCGTCTACAAATAGGATTTGCACTCCAGCCAGTAATGTGTCCTCAGTGGTGAGTTCTGGTTGAGAAGGCTCACTACTGCTGACTCGCAACTCAGAATTTTTTAGCAAAGGTAGTCTGACTGTAAAGGTAGCCCCCTGTCCTTCTCCCCGACTCTCTGCCTGAACTGTACCACCGTGAAGTTCTACTAGATGACGCACAATTGCCAGTCCTAATCCTAGTCCCCCAAATACTCTGGTTGTCTTGGCATCTGCTTGCCGGAAGTAATCAAATACGTAGGGCAAAAATTCCGGGTTAATTCCTTTACCTGTATCAATCACCTGGATTTGGGCATCTAACCCAACTTGCTCTAGACGCACTTCTACTTGGCCTTCTGTGGGTGTGAATTTAACGGCATTGGAGAGGAGATTCCACATCACTTGTTGCAAGCGATCGCCATCACCCAGAACTTTGCCGAGATCATGACTTAGCACCGTTTTTATTTCAATTGACTTGGCTTCTCCTGCTAAACGCACTGTTTCTAGTGCAGATGCGATCGCTACTTTCAAATCTACTGCATAGAGATTTAACCTGACTTTCCCTTGCAAAATCCGCGAAACATCAAGTAAATCTCCAATCAGTTGGGTTTGTAACTTGGCATTGCGCTCGATTGTTTCCAATGCCCGGATTCTAGTGGCATCGTCGAACTTGCGGGTTCTGAGTAATTTTGCCCATCCTAAAATCGGATTTAGGGGAGTTCTGAGTTCATGGGAAAGGACGGCGAGGAATTCATCTTTAATCCGGTTGGCTGTCTCAGCTTGTGCCCTTGCAGTCTTTTCGGCTTCGTAAAGTTGAGCGCGAGCGATCGCTTGACCACATTGTTGTCCCAGTGTCAATATAAATCCCCGGTATTCTTCGTTAAATATTTGGACAGTGGCAAAGCTTAATCCCAGCGCCCCAATTACTTTGCCTTCTGCAATCAAGGGAATGGAAGCCCAGGCATTATTTCCTGTAAGAGCCATTCGACTTGCTAAGTTCGGATATTTAGCAATCATCGCTGCTAAATTTTCTAAAAAAATCGGCGTTCTTGTTCTGACTGTTTCCGCTATCTGGTTAGGTGCAGTGATCGGAAAATTTGCCCAGGCATCGATGAATGATTGCGGATAGCCAATTGCTTGCACAACTTTTAGGGTAGTACCTCCCTCAGTCAGTAAGACAACGGAACCAGCAGTAGCTGACAAAGCGGCAATCCCTTGATTCACCACCACATCAGCCACCTGTTCAGGAGTTAGCGCTTCCGAAAGAGCAGCAGTTATTCTTTGTAAAAGTACCGTGCGATTGACAGATATTTCAGTTTCCTGATAGAGTCTGGCGTTGTCGATAGCTGTCGCCGCCCGTCGAGCAATATCCTCTGCTAAAGCCAAGTCTGTCTGTTTGTAGTGTCGAGCTGACTCGGCTGTGAAAAAAGAGATTGCTCCAAATAATTGCCCACGAGAACGAACTGGAATCACCATTAGAGAACGAATACCCAAGCTTCGCAGCAATTGCAGATGTTCTTCGTCTTTAGCCATCTGGATAAGATGAGAGTCAGATAATTCGGGATAAAAGATAGATATTCCTAGCTGTAACTGCTGTAGCAGCTTTTTAGCTCGGCTTTTGGGTGGATAACGCCGTCGGATTTCCTCTAAAGTATCTAGTTTTGTGGGATCGGCAATTGCGATCGCAATTTGTTTACTTGACCAATCTTCGCGGAAAACATCTACAATACACCAGTCAGCTAAGGTAGGAACTGCGATATTAGCCACACTTTCCAAGGTGATTTCATAATCCAATGAGGCCGCTAGTAAGGTGCTGGCTTCGACTAAAAAGTTTTGAGTCGTTTCAACTCGTTTGCGATCGCTAATATCCTCAATAATCCCTAATGCATACTTTGGTTGTCCCTTCGCATCCCAAACTCCTGATATAGTTAAGTTTACCCAAACAATCGAACCATCTTTGCGGATGTAGCGCTTCTCCAAAGAATAACCACTAATTTCTTTTGCGAAAACCCGCCCAGCATTCTCCCAATCAAGTTCTAAGTCGTCAGGGTGGGTAATTTCCTGAAAGTTCATCTGGATTAACTCTTCATAGCTGTATCCAGTAATTTCACACAGAGCCGGATTAATTTGCAGAAATTGTCCATCCAATGCTACTAGAGAAATGCCCACGGCTGCTTGGTTGAACATTGCCCGGAACCTTTCTTCGCTTTCCTGCAATGCAAGTGAAGTTTGCTTTGCTGCTGTCACATCTGCCAAAATAATCCCAATTCCTACCGTTTCACTCATTGCATTGTTGACGGGGTAATAGTTGCCCAGCCAGTAGCTGTAACATCCTGGTT
This sequence comes from Nostoc sp., assembly GCF_054880495.1. Classification (NCBI taxonomy): domain Bacteria; kingdom Bacillati; phylum Cyanobacteriota; class Cyanophyceae; order Nostocales; family Nostocaceae; genus Nostoc; species Nostoc sp. Next base: position 25,927 of record NZ_JBTYKD010000328.1, on the reverse strand, counting down.
GTCCCCTGATCTCACTGCTGATTTCCATATTCAGCAGGGGTTCTCCAGTATCCAACACGCGCTGTAACTGTAGCTTCAACTCAGCCGCTAAAGATAACGGCACTTCCCCAAATTGGCGTCCTAGATGCTCTTCTATGGTCAAACCGTTAATGTCAGCGAAAACTTGATTAATTCGGATATATCGCAGTTCCCGATCCAAAAAGCATACAGCAACCGGAGCAGCTCCGAGTAGCGCATCTAGAAGAGATAAAGATTCGCCATAATGGACTAAAGCCTGCTGCATATCTTGATAAAGTCGGGCATTTTCCACTGCTAAGGCAGCACGATGGCTAATATCTGTTGCTAAAGTTAAGTCAGAGCGATCGTAGCGATGGTCTGATTCTGCGGTGACAAAGGAGATACAGCCGAGTAGTCGTTGGTGTGCAATTAAAGGCACAATTATCAAAGACTTGATCCCCAATTCTCGAATCAGTTCTAAGTGTTCCTGATTCTGAGTAGTCCCCACCAATAGCGAGTCAGATACTTCTGAAATTAATTCTGCTTGCCGAGTTTGCAGTACCTTAGCGATGAGATTTGCACCGTTGCGATCGGTGATATACTGCTCAAGTTTACGCGCCAATTCTACTTTAGGTGGGTCTACATGGGCAATGGGTAAGCGGCGAATGGAACCATCTTCATTTAAAATATCAACGCTACACCAATCACCAAGCTGAGGAACTGAGATTTTAGCGATCTGTTGTAAAGTCTGTTCATAATCTAGCGAAGTAGAGAGTACACTACTAAATTCGGCGATATAGCGGAGTCTTTCCTCAGTCTGCTTGCGCTCAGTAATATTCACACCTATACACGTAATACCCTGAATGTTATTGTCTGCATCCTTTAGCGGTTCAACTAGCAAATCATAGTAACGGTCTTTTCCAGATATTGTTAGATAAACCTCTTCACGGGTTGCAACACCAGTTTCTAGTGCCTTCAGCTTAATTGCCCTCAATTGCTCGGTTACTAAAGCTGGAAATAATTGATCATCAGACTTACCTAAGATTTCCTCAGTAGTATCTAAACCTTGAGGATGATGAATCCACTGATATCGCAAATCGCGATCTTGCTGAAAGACGACGATATCTGAACTACTTAACGCTAATTGAAATCGCTCCTCACTAACTCTCAGCTTTTGAAGATTTTCATCAGCTTGTCTTTTAGCAGTCTTTAAGGCATCACATAGGATACTAAAGAGCAATCCTTGGAATGCAAACAACCCAATTGGCACACAATTGGATATGTCAAAATTCAGTTCATTAACTGGGGGGAGAAAGAAGTAATCGCTCAGTAACGCAGACAAGGAAGTTGCTAACAGCCCTGACTTCAAACCACCATACCAAGCACTCACCATTACAGCGCTTAAAAACAGCAGGAAAGGACTTGCACTGCTTAACCAGGGGTTTGGCATCAACATTATTATCGCTAATGCAACTACGACAATTAAGAAAACAATGCTATAACGCAGTAATTGGGAAGAATGAATATGGGGCATGAAAATGTCTAGGAACAACCAATACTTATTGCAGAGACTCTACATACCGTAAGCTAGTTCGCTAATTTTAGTAACTTATCCCCAGATAGATTTTTATTTAGTTTGAAAAACCTCTTTTGCTAGAAGCTAATTGTTCAATAATATAGTAGGAAAATAAAAAATTATCGTGAATTTTATATATAGCAATCCTGTTTGATTTGTAAAGATTGAAAGCCACCCATCTCGACTTATCAAAGAAGTCGGGGATGTTGTTTAAGATTGCTATAAGTAAGTGGGCGAAGATAAACCAAACTATGTTAATTAAATAAAAATATTAAAATTTGCTTGTAAAGAGGGCTTCAGCCCTCTCTACGAGACGCTACGCGTAGATTGCTTCCCCAAAGGGTGTACACTATAAACCTTTAATTATTTACGCCTACCTACTTAGAATCTCAGGAGTTAACAGATATGCTTCAGCACTGCTACCAATTTTTCAATATGTGCTGCTTCATGAGTTGCCATTAAAGATATTCTGATCCGACTTGTGGGCACTGTGGGGGGACGAATTGCTGGGGCAAAAATGCCAGCATCTCTTAGCTGTTTTCCAGCTTTGAGGGCATCTGTCGCACTAGGCAATTGAAAACATAATATAGGTGATTCCGAAGGCAGTAATTTTAGATTAGGTAACTGTTGTTGCAGTAAATTTTTCAAGTAATCTACATTTTCCCACAATTGGGCACGGCGTTGCGGTTCTTGTTGCACTATCTTGATTGCTGCTAAGGCCGCCGCCGTATCAGCAGGTGAAAGCCCAGTGGTGTAAATCCAAGTGGATGCGCGGTTTCGCAAAAAGTCAATTAAGGCGCTACTTGCAGCTACATACCCGCCTAAACTACCCAAAGCTTTACTCAAGGTGCCAACTTGAACTAACTGCTTTCCTGTACACCCAAAATGTTCCACACACCCAGCGCCAGTTTTTCCTAGTACCCCAGTGGCATGAGCTTCATCAACTAACAGCATACAGCTAAATTCATCAGCGAGATCCAACAGTCGGGGCAACGGACATAAATCGCCATCCATGCTGAAGACGCTATCAGTCAGAATCAAACAGCGTCGGTAGTTGTGCCGTTGTTGACTCAAGTGAGTTTTTAATACTGCAAGATCACAATGCGGATATTCCACAACTGCTGCACCGCTAAGAATCGCCCCATTTTTCAGACTGGAATGATTGTATTGGTCAGATAAAATTAAATCACGCTTGCCAACGATCGCGGTAATTGCGCCCAAATTTGCTAGATACCCAGAACTAAATACCAAGGCATCTTCTGTTTGTTTGGTAGATGCGATCGCCTCTTCTAAATCTCTGTGTAATTCTCTATGCCCACTGAGTAATCTAGAACCAGTACTACCAGTGCCAAAATCGGCGATCGCAGCAGTTGCGGCTGCCTTCAACCTCTGATCTCCCGCAAGTCCTAAATAGTCATTGCTGGCAAAATTAATTACCTCTTGCCCAGCTAAAACCACCGTTGCACCAGGACGACTCTGGATTGTTTGTACTGAACGATACCAGTCTGCCCGATGAATAGTTGCTAAGGATTGTTCTAGCCAAGCATAAGGGTCAGTAGGGAGTGGGGAGTGGGGAATCGCTTTCAAGGGTAGTATTTAAAAGGGTGCGTTATGTGGACGAAGCTCTGAGCTTGGTGAATGAAGCTCTGAGTTTGGTGAATGCTTTTGCCTAGTCCGTCCATCCCGGCAATAAACACACCGATTTGGTCGCTGGTTTCCTGCAGTTCCTAAAGGCTTACCCTATTCCTAAAGGCTTAGTTATTATCGCCGATATTCGTCGCCACAATCGCCGATCAGCTGATACAAATCCCGTGATTGCCGAGATACTGCATTGATGCGATCGCGATCGTCAGCATCTAAACTAAAACTAAATACTTTGGCGTTATCTTCTATATGTTCAGATGCACCAAGCCTTGCACCAACTATCACACCTCCCACAGTTGGCTGATCTAAGATGTAACGTACTGCTACGTTAGAAATACTTACCCCATGCTTATTCGCAATTTCCTTCAAGATAGCCAGCAACTCTTGAAATAATTGCCAACCACCCCAACCATCCAGCATATTTTTATATTTTTTCAAACTAGCTGTACCTAGATCAAATCCTCGCGGTTCCGGTTTCCCCAAATAGTTTTCTGATAACAAACCGCCGCATAGTGTACCGTAAGTAAAAAGTTTTATGTCATGCTGTTGACAAAACTCCACCATATTAACTTCGGGACGGCGGTCAATCAGGGAAAACTGCACTTGGTTAGAAACAATTTTGATGCCTGCTTCGGTAATAATCTTCAAGTGTTCAGTGTCAAAATTAGTTAAACCTAGATGCTTAATTTTACCCTCAGTCTGAAGTTCTGCCAGATATTTCAGGGCATCTAGATAATTTTTATCCTGATATTCCCACCAGTGGAATTGCATCAAATCTAAGGATTGTACATTCATCCTTCTCAGGGAAATATGAATATTTTCCTCGACGAGTTTTTTCGTCATTTTACCTGGACGAGGCACCCATTTTGTAAAGGCTTGTACCTGAGATAAAGCATCTTTCCCACGAGTATCAATTAGTTCACAGCGAAACTCACCAATAAAATCTTCTGCAGGTCCATAATGGTCTGCTAAATCCCAAGTGGTAAAGCCTGCATCTAAATATTTGAACATCATCTCAATGGCAGCTTGGGGATTTATCCGTCCGTGTCCGCCGGAGACTTGCCACATCCCATTTAATATGCGGCAGATGTTTAAATCGGGAGTAAATTGGAGACGACTAGTTTTGGGTAAGTTCATTTTCAAGTTTAGGAGTGGGAAGTTAGGAATTAGGAGTTAGGAGTGAGAAGAGTAGTTGTTTGACTCCACCTTTCCCGATTTTGACATACTCGTTGCAGATATAAGTGTCATAACCAATACTACAGGGATTCAAAGTCAGTTGTAAATCCAGTAAAATTTGCACAATCTTCTTGAAAAGCTTCTGCATCACTCACATCCTCAATTTTATAAGACATGATCCGTGTGCCATCTGGCATTTTTTTGGAACCGATCAATTCACCTTGATATTTCTCTGCGATCGCTTTAAATTCAGTACCATAATGCTTCCAGGCATCAGATGAACAAGTAATATTTACTCGCCACATATCTTACTCTCTATTACTACCAACAAATATTAATCATCTCACAAATGCCCGACATATTACACATCACCTCTTTGGGGCTGTTATTTTCTATCTAAAGGAAGTGCCTAGCCGAATCAGACTACGCCATAATATGGGTGTAGGAACATTTCTAGAAACTTTTATCCATCCAAATTAGTTAAATCCCAAGAGTTGAAAATGCCTAACAATATCAAACAACAAATTCAAGCCGATTTGCAACAAGCTAAAGAAACCGGACAATTAAGAACTGATCGGATTCGAGAAATTGTGAAATCCGCAGTTTCTCAAGTAGCTTCTGAGTTTAAACAAGGTTCGGGTGAACTTCGTAGCCTTGTTAGAGATGCAGTTTCGGCTGTAGTTGAAAACTTCCAAGAAAAAGGTAGTGAACTTAAAGATGAAGTGACAGCTTCCATTGAAGGAGCGCTAGAAGGAATTAATAGTCAAAGACACGAAAGCATTGCGAAAACTCAGACAGATATCAAGCGGCTCCAGGCTCAACTGGATGGTGAGGAAGAGCAACTCCAACAAGAAGTTGATGTAATCTTGGCAGAGATTGAAGAGACAGGTAAGGAAAAACCTGCTAGTACCAAAACTGCAATTGATTCTGCTGTCAATGCTATTAAAGATAGTGAAGAAGTCGGATTGTTAAAGAAGCGTTACGCGCAACTGCAAGCGCAGGTAGCCCTTGTCCGAGCTAACTTAGCTGCACGTCATGGCGGACGTTCTCTAGAGGTTCAAGATTATCTAGACGAGGCTAAACACTGGTATGATAAAGCTCGTCCTCAAGCTGAATCTATAGCTGCACAGGTAGGAGAAAAGCGATCGCAACTAGAAGAGCAACTAGGTGAAGCTGGTACATCTGTAGCCAGGAAAGAGCGCCAAATCAAACAAACCTTAAGACAGTTACTCTTAACGGCTGCTGACTTGTTCAAAGATAAGGACTCTGCTGATAAAAAGCGGGATACTATTAATAAATAGACTGTTTTGGTATTTAATAGATTTAGAAAAGTAGGGTGGGCAATTTCCACCCTATTTTGTTGGAGAATAAAAATTTAATTACAGTAGGGGCACAGCATTGCTGCGCCCCTATCAAATCCTTGTATTACCCCAGTAATTATAAAAATCATAAATGGGTAATAGTTGCACTACAATTACCATTACCCATTACCAGAATTAATCTTACGTATTAGTAAGTACGTCCCTCTTGATTAAGTTGTTCTTCATGCTTGGCAATAACCCAAATTGCATGAATACTACCAGGTATCCAACCTAGAGCTGTCAGCAAAATGTTAATAAATAAAGTTGGGCCAACTCCAACTGTCAGGAATACGCCTAAAGGAGGCACTAACAAACCTAGAAGAAAACGCACTAATTTCATGATGTTACAACTTGGTGATTTTGTTTACTGACATTGTTTTGAATATGCCGAATCAGGAAATCCACCATCGGATATTCTATTTGGAGTAGAGACATGACGAAATTGCTATTTTTACTCCCTTTAATACTTATCTAGAAGGTAATTCACCTTGGCTTGTTACATCACTACTGCTGGTTAAAAGATTTTTTTCAACAAAGTAGTTGTTGATAAAGGTGTTAGCAAAAGATAGAATTACCGGCCCCAGAAGAAAACCAATAATACCACTAACAGAGAAGCCGGGAACTAGCACTGATGCTAACCAGAAACAAAAACCGTTGACGATGAGCGAAAATGCTCCAAATGAGAGAAAGTTAAGTGGTAGAGAAAGAGTAGATAGAACTGGTTTAAATGAGCCGTTAATTAGACCAATTACTAAACCGGCAATCAAAGCTGCGGGAAAATTAGCAATATTAACGCCTGGAACAAGCAAATCAACAATCAACAGGCTCAAAGCTGTAGCAAGGGCGGTTAATAATGATGTCAACATTTTTTTGACCTAATAACTAAAGATTTATTGTTTGTAACTTCTGATCTCATCTTTATCTATCTGCTAGGTTTTAACCTCTCTTGCAAGATAGAATTTGCTTCTACCGTTAGGTCGATCATTGAGAAATCTATAGCGGTTATAATATTAATGCAAAACTTGTAAGTCCCATGATGCGATCGCTTCTCTGTTGAGTTGAATACAGACCTAACCCCCAACCCCTTCCCTACTAGCGTTGGAGAGTAAAATTCAAAGCCTCTCTCCTTTTAGGAGAGAGGTTAAAGTCTATTGCATAGAAACGAAAAGCACCTGACGAATTTAAGATTAATTTAATGTCACAGGGCAAAAATCACTGAGATTTTCCCAACTCAGGCTGATAGTAAAGGGCTGATTTATATAAGACTTGTTCTTGATGGGTTTCTAAAGTGCAATCAGACAAAGGGTAACTTACACAAGTAACAACATAACCAGCCTGTATTTCAGTTGGACGCAGAAATTTTTGCTCATTTTGATCAACTTTACCGCTAATGAGTTTGGCGACATAAGCAGAACATTCGCCTTGCTTGCACCCAGATGGTAGGCGGATACCAGCTTCTTCTGCTATATCCAGAATATATTGATCAACTGGTACTTGAATGGTGCGATCTAACCCAATTATAGGATTGATGAATCGAACTTGATAAACTGCCATCTGCTGTTTTTAATTATTGTTTAACTGCTTTCATCGACAAACTAATCCGCTTGAGTTTATCGTCGATTTCTAACACCTGCACTTTTACTACTTGTCCGACTTTGACAACTTTGTTGGGATCGTCTACAAATCTATCAGCAAGTTGGGATATATGCACCAAGCCATCTTGATGTACGCCAATATCGACAAACGCACCGAAGTTAGCGACATTCGTCACGATTCCCTCTAGTTCCATTCCCACCTTTAAGTCTCTGATTTCCTTAATTCCTTCTCTGAAGGTGGCATACTTAAACTCAGCACGAGGATCTCTACCTGGTTTTTCTAGTTCGCTGAGGATGTCGCGTAGTGTAGGTTCGCCGACGCTATCGGTAACGTATTTCTTCAGGTTGGTCTTTTTGAGTTTTTCGGCAATTTGTGTCACCTGATTTAATGGCACATTTAGATCAGATGCGATCGCTTCTACTACAGAATAACTCTCTGGATGCACTGCTGTATTATCTAATGGGTTGTCACCACTGCGAATCCGCAGAAAACCTGCTGCTTGTTCAAAAGCTTTCGGCCCCAACTTCGCAACTTTCAAAAGTTGTCGGCGATTTTTAAAGGCTCCATACTGGTTACGATAGGCGATAATGTTATTGGCAACTGTTGCCGTAATCCCAGAGACGGAAGTCAGAAGTTCTTTGGATGCGGTGTTTAAATCTACGCCGACATAGTTCACACAGCTTTCTACAGTGTCATCCAATTTCTTTTTCAACAACTTCTGATCGACATCGTGCTGATATTGTCCCACACCAATGGATTTGGGATCGATTTTCACCAGTTCTGCTAAGGGGTCTTGCAAACGGCGACCGATGCTAATCGCGCCGCGCACAGTAATATCTAAATCGGGAAATTCCTCCAGCGCCACAGTACTCGCAGAATATATAGATGCGCCAGACTCATTTACCATGACCTTAACTGGTTTGCGTTCTATGGTTTGTAATACTTGCGTGACAAATTCCTCTGTCTCGCGGGACGCTGTACCGTTACCGATGGCGATTAACTCAATTTTGTACTTTTCAATCAGATTTTTGACAGTTTGTGCTGCTTTGAGTCGTTGTTCAGCCGCTTGGTGGGGAAATATCGCCTGATATTCCAAAAATTTCCCAGTTTGGTCGAGGACTGCAACTTTACACCCAGTTCTAAATCCAGGGTCTATCGCCAGCGTTGGTTTCATCCCGGCTGGTGCAGATAGCAGCAACTCCCGCAGATTAGTTTCAAATGTCTTAATTGATTCTATATCTGCATAAACTTTATTTTCAGAAATTACCTCTCCTATTAGAGAGACTTTCATCAAACGGTTGAATGCATCCTTCAACATCGCTTGATAAAAATCCCGAATTGTGCGAACTTTGGTTTGAATTTCTTTTGACTCAAGATAGTAAAGCACCGTATCCTCATCAAAAGCAATTTCAAAGCTTAATATTTTCTCAGTTTCACCCCGACACAACGCCAGCATATTGTGGGCTGCAATATTTTTTACCCTGATTTGATAGTTCCGGTACATCTCAAATTTGGTTGTACCTTCGGGATAATCATCTTTAATACGAGAGACAAATACCCCTTCTTCTAGGAGATAGTCGCGGATATATGCGCGTAACTCAGCTTTTTCAGCTACTTCTTCCGCCAAAATATCAGCAGCACCTTTAAGCGCTTCTGCTGCTGTTTTTACTCCCTTGGTTTCCGAAATATACTTAGCCGCTTCTTCCTCCAGGGAAGCCGTTACAGCATTTTTAACATTTAGCGACTTGATAAACTCCGCCAGTGGTTCGAGTCCTTTTTCTCTGGCGATGGTGGCGCGGGTGCGTCGCTTTGATCGATAGGGTAAGTATAAATCCTCAAGTTCGGTTTTTTGTAAGCAGGATGAGATTTTGGTTTTGAGTTCATCTGTAAGTTTACCTTGTTGAGCGATCGCACTTAAGATCACCGATTTTCGTTCTTCCAGTTCTGTTAAATAAGTATATCGTTCCGCCAGGTCACGTAGTTGCACTTCATTCATCTCATCGGTGCGCTCTTTACGGTAACGTGCAATAAAGGGAATTGTTGCACCCTCCGCCAAAAGTTCCAGCGCGTTTTGCACCTGATGCGGTTTGAGGTTTATTTCAGTTGCGAGTAATTGAGGAATGTTCAGCATTGGGTGTCTAAAATGAAAATGCTACTACTAAAGGTAATATGCTAGATCGTGATCCTGCCGCAAGGCCAAAGTTTTAAGCTAATTTACCAGACGATTGTTCACCTGTTGCATTTGGCGAAGTAAACAAAACCCACCTACGCAAGTTTTAAATCCGATTAATCCGTGTAGGTAACCGATAGTTTGTATACCATAGCACAGCTATGCTGATGTCAGTTCGGTGGTTCAGATGGCATTCGTCTAATTAGTCGAATCAAAAAACCTTTAAGAGGTTTTACTAGGCTTTCACCTCTTCCTCTCCGACTCGGAGAGGGAAAGACTTGAACTAAAGTTTAAGGCAGGGAGAGGTTTGTCGAACTCACCCTCAGGAACGTGGATTAAATAAAATGCAAAACTTCATCCTCTCTCTAGCTTCCCTCTCCTTTATAAGGAGAGGGATTGAGGGTGAGGTAAGATTCCAATTGGTGTAATATACAACGTTGCATAATCTTCACTTTATATAATATTTATTTCAAACGACTGTTGTGATTAAAACCTGATTGGATGTAGAATTAACCACAATTCCAATTTGTTTTATAAGCACAACAGTTTTTTGTTCAGAGGTTACTAAAATGCCTTTGTTTTTCTTGATACCACTGTGTACTGCTTTAGCAACTGGCTACTTATTTAAAAAGAGTACTGATGAAATCGCATATCTTGCAGGTGTATTTGCAGCTATTAGCTTGATTTTAAGTCTAGTATTAGCACCCTGGCAGATTCAGTTTGGATTGTTAATCATTGTCTTAATTATTACCAACAGACTTTTGCAGGAAAATGAGTCCAAACAAACTGAAGCTACACGAAAACAACTTAGAGAAATTAAATAATACAAACTACCACGAACTAATTTTTTCTCAACTTTAAACTGTTGGAAATTATCAGATACCTAACGCAGTAATGTCTTTAAAAACGGAACTTGGTAATTTTTTATGGGAAATTCTTCGGTGTGAGTATGGTATTGACCACTTTAGACTCGCTTTTTAAATGGAACTGCAAGCTTATTGACCAAAAAGTGCTTCATAAATGTGCAAATTCTTAAAAATAAAAATTCATCTAGAGAAAAGTTTCGATTTGATGAAGTTTCTGCTTAAAAATATTTTTTTTAATGAAGTTTTGATGAAGTGTGGCGATAAATTTGCAACACGCTTTTCTCGTGGTATTCTAGGAGGTGATTACATATAACAATAAAGTTAAAGTAAATCTTTAGTGAAAATTATATGTAATTAAGAACAGTCAAGTCAAAGATAATACTAAATAATGTAAAAACATCTTTAATCAGATGCAATCAATATTAACTCCGAGTTGAACAGCCAACGCTAGTTTATATTAACCGTTGTGTTGTGAAAGCTACCTTTGCACATTCAGTAAAACTACCCATAAACGTGTAAAGGAGAATACTGTAGACTGATTTATCTATAGTATGATTTGCGCAGACAAGCAGACTTCTCTTATTTCTTGTATTGCCATTTCCAAAAAAAGCACGTATATACACTCGATTTTAGTACAAACTTTTCTGAATCGGCTTAGTTAGTAGCCGAGGTTACAGATATATCTGTGAGCCGTAAAAATTCTGGCAGTCCATTTTTATTCCCTTAGCTCGAACTGTTGAATATGCGGGTCGAATCTGAGTTTAGTATCAGGAATGGCAAACTGCTCAACTTTGTGCAGAGCAAATTTGTGACAAAGCCCTCAACCTTCATTACATCTGTATCCACTATGACTTAGATATTGCGATCGCATCTAGATATCGAAAAGGCTCTAAAGTCATAGGCTTATCAAAATTTAGAGAGCTGATGAGTTACGGAGCCAGCTGGCTTTTTAGAATTGCAGCCCGTGTCCCAGGTGTAAGAGACTACACTTGTGGTTACAGGCTATATAACCGTACTTTCGTGACTAAACTGGATATGTGTTATGGGGACAATCTATTTACTGAAAGTGGATTTGCTTGCATGATAGATTTACTGTTGAAAGCCAAAGTGCTAAAACCAAAAATCGCAGAAATTCCAATGGTTTTGAGATATGACCAAAAGCCCACTGCCAGTAAAATGAAAATTCTTATAACTATTACTCGAATTCTAAAGCTGTTGTTTAAGAATCTATCATCCACACCGCCAACTTTCAATCAGCAAGAAACAGCAAGAATTCCACTGAAAATAGGAAATTGTAAATAGACCTGAGAAGGAATGTTTGCTCATTATCTGCGTCTAAAATATTACATCCAGTTTCGTTACTTACAATATTTCACTGATGCTTAAGGGAGAGTGAGTTTCCCAGGTGAGGAAACCCCTACTACTTAATTGCCGACTCTGGCTTTCGCTCATTTGTTAGACTGAACACACCACGATTTTTCAGTCAAATCTCTGAATTACGCCAGCAGACGAGGCTACTCATGCTTACAAGTACGTTACTTCTCTCGAATCAACTTCCTACCCTCCAATATTCCGCCACACCAGAGCGTTTCGATGAAACCTGGGAAGCCCCCCTGGCTACCCTCCTGGGACTAGGACGCGCGGCTGGTGCGGACTTCATCGAATTATTTTTAGAGCGTCGCAACTATATTAGTTGTCTTGCAGAAGATGACTCCATCACGAGTATTTCACCCAGTCTTTCTACAGGCGCGGGAGTCAGAGTATTTCGCGGCAAAGCTGACTGCTACGTTAGCACCAATGACCTTTCTTTTTCCGGTTTGAAAGCAGCCTTAGAAAAAGGTCTTTCTATCCTGGGATTGCAACTACCCACTCCAAAAGCTTTCATCCCAGAAATCAACCTGGAATTATTGAGAGATTACGCCACGAAAAGAGGTAAAGATGCCTGGCTACCAGCGTGTAGCTCCATCCGAGAAATGGGAGAAGTCCTCCTTGACGGTACTGCCAACCTGAAGCAAAAAGCTAGCCACGTTCAATCGCGCCGTGCTACCTATTTCCGGGATTGGCAAGAAGTTTTAATCGCCGCCAGTGATGGTACTTTTGCCCGTGACATTCGCCTTACACAGTCAGTCGGGTTTAACCTATTGTGTGCCGATGGTGCTAATCGTACCTCAATTGGCGATCGCGCGGGTAATACTAGCGATGCCAACTTCTTGAGAACTTGGGATTCTCAACAAGCCGCCGAAAAAATCGCCGAATCTGCTGGAAAAATGCTTTACGCAGATTACGTAGAATCGGGTACTTACCCCATCATCATGGCCAATCACTTTGGCGGCGTAATCTTCCACGAAGCTTGCGGACACCTGCTAGAAACCACTCAAATTGAACGCAATACCACTCCCTTTGCTGACAAAAAAGGCGAAAAAATTGCCCACGAAAGTTTGACAGCCTGGGATGAAGGGCGCTCTGACAATGCCTTCGGGACAATTGACATGGATGACGAAGGTATGCCCGCTCAAAGAACCCTATTAATTGAAAAAGGCGTTCTGAAAAACTTCTTAGCAGATAGAACAGGTTCTGCACGCACCGGACACCCCAGAACTGGAAGTGGACGCCGCCAAAATTATACCTTTGCTGCTGCTAGCCGGATGCGTAATACTTATATTGATTCTGGCGAATACACCGTTGATGAATTATTTGCCTCTGTTGATAAAGGTATTTACTGTAAAAAGATGGGTGGTGGTAGCGTTGGTGCTACAGGGCAATTTAACTTTAGTGTTGATGAAGCTTATTTGATTGAAAATGGCAAAATCACCAAACCATTAAAGGGAGCAATTCTTATCGGTGAAGCGAAGGAAATTATGAACAAAATTTCCATGTGTTCTCAAGATTTGGAACTTGCACCAGGTTTTTGTGGCTCTGTCAGTGGCAGTATTTACACCACAGTTGGACAACCCCACATCAAAGTTGATTCTATTACCGTCGGTGGAAGATAAGAATTTTAGATTTTAGATTTTAGATTTTGGATTGTGAATGAGCAGGAGTTTAAGGCTAGAACAAAGCAGCTGGCATTACGAGTTATTCGTCTAGTTGAGCAGCTGCCACAAACTAGAATTACTGATGTCATTGGTAAACAGTTATTACGTTCTGCAACTTCAGTTGGTGCTAATTATCGAGCAGCCTGTCGAGCTAAATCAACAGCTGATTTAATTGCCAAACTCGGTATCGTGGAAGAAGAAGCTGATGAAACGCTTTACTGCTTAGAACTTCTTATTGAATCGGGATTAATGACAGCAGAAAAACTAAAAAGCCTAATGCAAGAAGCTACCGAAATTCTAGCTATGACTGTTGCCTCAATAAAAACACTACGAGAAAAATATAAGTCATAACATCCAAAATCCAAAATCTAATATCCAAAATAAAATTGCTTCCAATCCAAAATCTAATATCCAAAATCCAAAATTGAGTATGCCGAATATCAATGAGATTGCAAATTCCGCCAAGGACAATGCTGATAAGCTTGGTATTAAGAAATTCGACATTTATGGCTCAACAGTAGATGATACTAGCGTGCAAGTAGACCAAGGTGAGCCAAAACAAGTCAAAGCTTCAAATCGCTCTGGTGTTACTGTTCGTGTCTGGAATGAAGATAATACAATGGGTGTCACCAGCACCACAGATGTCGATGCCAAGGGACTGGAATTAGCTTTGAAAACTGCCTACGAAGCCAGTTTCTTTGGTGTTAAAGAAAATGTCCCTGATTTTAGTCCAGAGGCTACTGTTTCTATTCCAAATAAACCTCAGGATAAGACACCCCAAGCACCTGTTGCTGAACTCATAGAAAGATTGTTGGTAGCTGAAAAAGAATTACTGGCAGCTCATCCAGCAATTAAAGGTGTGCCTTATAATGGGCTATCGCAAAGAGATATTGACAGGTTTTATCTAAATAGTGACGGTGCAGTGAGAAATGAATCTCATTCCTTAGCATCAGTTTATCTTTACACCAAAACGGACGAAGAAGGGAAAAAACCACGCAGTGCAGGCGCTTTTAGAATCAACCAAAGTTTATATAATCTAGACATTAATGGTTGCATCAAAGAAACCGCCGATAAAACTATCAGTCACTTGAACTATGAAAAAATCAAGACTGGTAAATATCGAGTTGTTTTCTCTGCGGAAGCTTTCTTAAGTCTGTTGGGTGCTTTTTCAAACTTATTTAACGCCCAAAGTATTTTGGACAATCAAAGCCTATCTACTCCTGATGATTTAGGTAAGCAAATTGCTTCTCCTCTACTTTCAGTTTTTGATGATGCACTGCACCCAGCTAACGTAGGTGCAGAAAGTTTTGATGGTGAAGGAACTCCTACTCGTCAGATTTCGCTAATTGAAAATGGTGTTTTAACAAGCTTTCTCCACAGTGCAGGCACTGCTAAAAGGTTAAATACCCAGCCAACAGGTAATGCTAGTATTGGTGCAAAAGTCAGCGTTAGTCCTAATTTTTATCACGTTTTTACAACAGTAACTTCTGAGCAGGAGTTGAGCTTAGAAACTGCTGAAAATGTGATTTTTATCGATGATTTACAAGCTCTCCATGCAGGAGTTAAATCTTTACAAGGTTCGTTTTCTTTGCCGTTTGATGGTTGGCTAGTTAATAAGGGTGTCAGGACGAGTATTGAGTCAGCAACTGTTGCTGGCGATTTCTTGGAACTCTTAAAGTCAATTATTTATGTAGAAAAAGAGGCAGAGTTAACGCCAGGGGGAGTTTGTCCCAAAATCTGGGTTAATGAACTGTCGATTACTGGTGAATAAAACTTAGTACTTGGGCAATACCTACCATTATAAAATAGTGGGTATTGCCCCTACTCAGGTAGGAAATGCCATATTTTTAGTCGTTAATTGTTCCATCAGGCATTACTGCCCCACGCAAATCTGCACCCGTAAGATTTGTACTACTCATTTCTGCTCTGATCAAATTTGCCTTACTTAAATTGGCACCAGTCAAGTCTGTCCTCGCAAGATAGGCATCAACCAAGTCTGCTTCAGTCAGGTTAGCCCCACGCAGGTTAGCCCGACTTAAATCAACTCTATTTAGCCTTGCAAAACTCAGGTTTGCTCCACTCATCTGGCATCTAGTCAGTTTAGCATCTGGCATAATTGCACCATATAAGTTAACACCTGTAAGTTCGGCATCTATCAGATTTGACCGTTCCAGTCTAGCGTTCATCAGGTTAGCATCTTTCAAATTAGCACCCCCGATGTTAGTATCTGCCAGAGATGCATTATACAAAATCGCTTCACTTAGGTTGGCATCACTCAAATCGGCATAACGTAGGGTTGCCTCACTCAAGTTAGCACCACTCAGATTAACTTTAGATAAGTCTACACCAGTTAAATCAGTGCCTCGGAGGTCAGCCTTATGGAGGTTAGCACCCCGTAGACTAGCAGAGTATATTCTTTTCTCTTCTCGCAGGTTAGCACCACGCAGACACGCACCTGTTAAATTCGCACCACTCAAATCTGCACCACGCAAATCGGCATTCATCAAGTTAGTATCGAGCATATACGCCAAAGTTAAATTGGCATTACGCAAATCAGCACCCTGCAAAGTTGCACCATGTAAATTAGCATCGTGCAAGTTGGCACTGATCAAACTTGCCTGATTCAGATTCGCGCCACTTAACTTTGTACAAACTAGATTTGCCTGATTCAGAATTCCCCGATTTAGATAGCTAAAAATTAGGATGGCATTACGCAAATCTGCCTTATTCAAATCTATACCAATCAAGTCTGCACCAAACAAATTTACCCCATTTAAGTTTGCCTCAATAAATCTTGTTTCTCCATTCTGATATCGCTTAAGAAGTTCATTGGCATCCATATTTTTTCTATTTAAATTATCACAATCTTTCCAAATTTTCCCGTGTTCAACAATGGTCAAAAATTGCGATTATTCTTTGGTAGGAGCTACTATAAATTGACAGGTATTATTGTCATCCTTGAGTGCAATTTTCTGATGAGGATTAACTGGTGTTCTCGTTTCTGGAGATGAATTGCTGTTAAACGGTTGATATCGGTTGTCGCTAGATGAGATATTGTTATATAAACCTCGCATAGATTGGATGATTGCACTAGCTGCTTGAATATTTTCATCCGGCTTGCCTAGAGATATAACAGCACTATTTAGTTGAGATTCAAGCTCTCTGATAGTTGGACAAGTATCAAATAATCTCAGCAATAAATCATCAAGTTTTTCAGCCTTCAGTTTCAACCAGTCTTCTTCATTGAAAGCAAACTTTTTGTAAAGCGCAGAAAATAAAACTATTTTAGCCCTAAGCGGGTTAGTATACTTCATAATATTTTGCCGTAAATCAAACTGATTATATTGATGTTTAATTTGACTGTTTGGATCTATATAATTTGATGAAATTTGTCCAGGATTATAAAATATCTGTTCATCTTGATTAGATTGATTTAATAGTATTCCTGTCGATTCCTCTTGATTAGGTTGATTTAATAATATTCCTGTTGATTCATCAGGCGTTATATATAGCTTCTGCATCGCCTGAGAAATGACACTGGCGATTAGGGCGTATTCCGTTTGTTTATTAAGGGTTTTTACAACTTTAGATAAAGTATAATTTAAGTTATTTATAGTTGGATTCAATCTGGATAATTCTTGAATTAATTCTTGTAAGTTAAACCTATCTAGCGTCTCTGGATCATTCTCCCAAATATTTTTACAAGCAGAGTATATTAATTTTTTAATCCGTTTTGAGTTTTCATGCTGTTCTAAATCTTTACTTACTGCATCAAGGCTAAATATAGTTTTCATCGGTAAATCTCCGGCACAGGTATCAAATAGTAAAAAATGATAGAACTAGCTCTTTCAAGGTGACTCGTAAAATCTCTTTTTCTCTGAGTTATCTCTGTGTATTAGGTGATTTATTTAACCGCATAAGCACAGTGTAAAGTCTGAGGGCACGAAACCTCCCATTAGACACCTCACCCTCAATGCCTCTCCTTATAAAGGAGAGGGGAGCTAGAGACAGGATGAAGTTTGCATTTTATTTAATCCACGTTCCTTAGAGAGGAATTGATTTTTGAGAAGTTCTAGTTGCTTTGAAAGGGCTGGTCTTATGTTATACCTTTTTTATCTAGCTTGTGTAGTCATGTCGAATCACTTTGCTGATGATTGGCGTTGCTGATTGGGGCTGGCACAACAGCCGAATCCTGATGGTCATTGCCTGTCACCGAAACAGTGCTGAGTAAAAAAGTAAAATTACAGCAGTTTTCGTCTATTTGAACCACAAATGTCATAGGAAACATTGCTCATTGGTGTAACTTAGGCCAAAACCCTTTTCAAACCTCATTGCAGCTTTGCCGCAAGTCTTGAGGCGGAGCCTCCCATTAGACATTCCCAGTCAACTTCTGAGCAGGAGGTGAGCTTAGAAACTGCTGAAAATGTGATTTTTATCGATGATTTACAAGCTCTCCATGCTGGAGTTAAATCTTTACAAGGTTCGTTTTCTTTGCCGTTTGATGGTTGGCTAGTTAACAAGGGTATCAGGACGAGTATTGAGTGAGCAACTGTTGCTGGCGATTTTTTAAAACTCTTAAAGTCAATTATTTGTGTAGAAAAAGAGGCGGAATTAACACCAGGGGGAATTTGCCCAAAAATCTGGGTTAATGAACTGTCGATTACTGGTGAATAAAACTTAAGAAGTGCAGAGTTAGGAGTTGAATATAACTCTTAACTCATCACTTTGAAATTTTTACTCACCATTAGTATTCACCACCGACGCTAATGGCAGTGTTAAATACATGAGCACCGCTTAAATCAATCCCAGCTAAAACAGCGCCATCTACGTCAGTATTATATAAACGGGAATTACTCAAATTAACGTTGGTCAGATTGGCATTATTTAAGATAGTATCGCTGACGAATGCTTCTGTGAGATTAGCAGACTTCAAATTAGCACCCGTTAAATCCGCACCTTCTAAGTTAGCACCTTGGAGATTAGCCCCTTTTAAATTTGCATTTCTTAGGTCAACACCTATCAGATGAGCGCCTTTGAGGTTTGCACCTGCTAAATTACATCCCAAACATTCTCTAGTTTCCAGCAAACGCCGGACAGGGGCGGAGTTTTCTGCTTTGACGGGAATGGGAGCAGCTAAAGATAGCGTGCTGAGTATGGCTGCTGCCGTCAAAAAAATTCGTTTCATATTTACCTCCGACACTTCTAGAAATCATTAAATTTTTAACTTCTACGATACCAGTGTGCCAAGATTACAGAATTCTGTCCTCATGCGATCGGAGGAATATATAATTTCTATGAGATTAGGTATTTTTCCGTAAGGTAGTCCGATAGAACTAATATTAAAAGAGATTATATTAAGCCTTACCGCTACCTAATAGGTACAGCAGCGCCATCCGAACGGCGACACCACTAGTAACTTGCGATTGAATGAGACTAAATTCCGGGTCATCCATCAAATCTGAACTAATTTCAACACCACGATTAACTGGACCTGGATGCAAAACTTTGACGTTAGGTTTACAAAGTTGCAGCTTTGTGCGTGTAATGCCAAATAGCTGATGATATTCTCGCAAACTTGGCAGCAAATGAGCCGTCATCCGTTCCTTTTGCAGGCGCAAAGTCATCACAAAATCGGCATTCTGTAAAGCTGGTTCTAGTTGCCAGTGGAGAAAAAGTTGGGGAGTAGGAAGTGGAGAGTGGGGAGTAGGGGATGAGGAGATAACAAACTCCTGACTCCTGACTTCTGCCTCCTCAAAGATATACTCAGCAAATAATTTGGGTAAGAGGGTTGGTGGTGCTGCCAGATGCACTTGGGCGCCACTGGCAATTAAACTCCAAATATTTGATCGCGCCACGCGAGAATGGAGAATATCCCCAACAATGGCAATCTTTTTACCCTTTAAAAGTTCTAATCTGGGACTAGCTGGGTCAATTAGAGTACAAATGGTAAATAAGTCTAGCAGCGCTTGGGAAGGATGCTCATGTTGACCATCACCAGCATTGAGGATACTAACTCGTACACCTAGACGATCCATTTCAGCCGCGATCGCATTCGGTACTCCTGCCTCTTGATGGCGGACTACCATAATATCAGTTCCCATAGCTAAATAGGTCTTCGCCGTGTCGAGAATTGTCTCTCCCTTAGTCATAGAGGAAGTTGCTGCGGCGAAGTTCAGCGTATCTGCACTTAAGCGTTTGGCAGCGATCTCAAAACTGCTACGAGTCCGGGTAGAAGGTTCAAAAAATAAATTCGCCACCACCTGTCCCTGCAAGGTTGGCACTTTCTTTGTCCGCCGTGATAGCACCTCTTGAAAACTGGCAGCAGTTTGCAAAACTGTATCATATTCAGTGGTAGTGAAGTCAGCTAGGGAAAGAATGTGATGACGATTCCAGGCGGTAGTAGGCATAAATAGAAATTAGTTTCCTGCATAGAGATACGAGCGGTCGCGTCTCTTCAGCTTTTTCATTTACAGATGCAGAGGAAATGATATCACCTGTCTTCTATTAAATTAGCTACTTGTTCTTTCTAGCATCAAGGATTTATGTAGCGCTTGTCAATTGGATAAGGTATTACAGAAATCTCCTTAATTGTTGCCCATCTCCCCCGAAAAAAATCGCTCTCTTGACAATCCTGCCTCTGTCTGCCCTCTAACTTTCGCTGCAATTACTAACCCTGTAGACCAGTTAATTTTTGAAAGCGTCAAATCGCTCCTGGATTCTAAATTTGAAATGAGTTGGCTAGCTTTTGAAGCCTGATCCTCAGACCACATGACTTGAGGCAACATATCATCAATAACATACAAGCCACCCAACTTAAGCAAATTGAGCGTATCCTCAAGGCAGCTATATTTTCCTACCCATGCATCAGCGAATATAAAATCAAACCTTTGAGCAGCTATTTTACCTAAAAAAATCGTCGCGTCCTCTGCATGGAAAACGACTCTCCGATCCTGACCTAAATACTTTCTGGCAACAGCTATCACTTTGTCATCTTGGTCAACTGAGATCAGCTTGGATTCGCGATCCATACCGTTCAAAAGCCAAGCAGCAGACACACCAGTTCCTGTGCCCAGTTCAAGAAACATACCAGCAGGTTTGCTCGCAGCAAGTGTTCTTAGAAAAGAACCTGTCAGTGAGTCTGAAGCCATACGAAAATTTAGGGCTTCAGACTCTGCCTGAATGTGCTTTAAAACGTTAGGATACTTTAGATTTTCTTGGTCTTTCATACGTCCATTAAGCTGGTAAATGGAAAACGTTTAAAGCTAGAGAAATTAGGCTGAGGAACGTTAAAAACCCAATTGTATCTAGCATTGTAGTCACCAAGGGACCACTAACTAAGGCAGGATCAAGTTTCAAGCGTTTCAAACCCATTGGCAGTAAAGTGCCGAGTGTAACAGCCACAATTGTATTAGTTGCCATTACCATTCCAGCAATTAAAGCCACCCATCGCTCTTGGGGTCGCGCCCAAATTAAGGAAAGCAGTATCATGGTCATGGCTAAAGCGAGAGCTGTACCTAAACCAGCTAGAAGTTCCTTGCGGAGAATTTTCAAGGTATCTTTGGGTGTTACCTCTCCCACTCCCAAGCCGCGAATTGTTACCGTTAATGATTGGATACCAACAGTACCACCAGTATTAGAAAAAATTGGCATGATTACTGCTAGAACTGGCACTGCGGCAATTACAGATTGGAAAGGCGCGATCGCACTGGCGGCACCAATATATAGTGCCATGATACCCAATAGCCAAGGCAAGCGGTTGCGGATGGTGAGTAAGGGAGAGGATAAAGCTGCTTCATCACCACTGACACCCCCCAGTTTTTGGATATCTTCTGTGGCTTCCTCTTCCAAAATATCCATCACATCATCAATGGTGACAATGCCTACCAATCGGTCTTCCCGATCAACCACGGGGATAGCGATTAGGTCATAGCGCTGCATGATTCGCGCCACTTCTTCTTGAGGGGTTTCAGTTGTCACCTTAATGACGCGATCGCTAGCAATATCTTTGATGAAAACATCGGGAAAGGTAAACAGCAATTGGCGCAGTGAAACTACTCTCACCAGCGTCCGGTTATCATCCGTGACGTAGGCGTAGTAAATCGTCTCCTTGTCTTCATCCTGACGGCGGATCTTGCTCAAGGCTTCACCGACAGTCAATCCTTGGCGCAACCGGACATATTCGGTTGTCATCACCCGCCCCGCAGTACCTTCTGGATAGCCGAGAATCGTTGCTGTTGCTTGCCTTTCTTCTTGACTCAGTTCTTGTAATAGCCGTTTGATGACTCCAGCCGGTAGTTCATCAAACAATTCTGCCCGTTCGTCGGGACTCATCTCTTCTACAAGTTGCACTACCTGGACGTCATGCAGAGAATTAATTAGTTCTTCCTGCACCTCTGTGGGCAGATATTCAAATACATCAATTGCCTGACCTTTGTTGAGTAAACGGAATGCGATCGCCCGTTGTTGTTCAGGCAATTGTGTAATGTATTCTCCCACATCCACCGGTTGTAAGCAATTTAAATCCCATTTCAACTGGTTTAAATCGGTAGTATCAGCGAGCAAATCACGAATATCTTGTGTGAGCATGAGATATATCTCCTAGGTCTCCCCCGCGCTGGGAGACTTCCTCGCCAGTTCAGAGGAGGTTGATACTGCCATCTGGTGGACTATAGCCCATAAAATTTCAACAATTCAATATCGATATCTAATTCAAGGCATCGTTATTCATCATCCTAACCTGGAATAGCTCTCTTCATGAGATACTGAATGCTAATATTCAGTATCTGTGATATTCCTGACTAACTTATACCAATTTATTAAGTGTAACTTCATAAATTGGTATAAGCTTAAGTATTAAAATTCATCTTTATATTAATTATACGGAAATGACCTTTCTTAAAGTCAGAGCTAAACTGTCGCGTCTGTAATTTTCCATAGCATTACAAAGTTACCAATGGTTCCAGACCCTAAAAAGTGTAAGTTCTACGCGCGACAGCTTATTGCCAACAATTTAAACGCTATGAAATAAAAGATATACGAAGCGCAGATATGTAGGGAATTAAAATTTCATGAAGGATAGTAATGCATTAAAGATGTGATGAAGTCCACTCAGTAAATATTGCAGGGTCTAAACCTATGTGATTTGATGAAGATAATCAGTGGATCACGCAAATTTTGCTTTCACTGACAGTCTTTTCCATAAATTACTGAGATTAAAAGTAAAGCAATTGCTCTGATTCAGTGTTATTACTAGGAGCCTCAAACAACAATGATTAGTTTTAAATCTAAATTACTAAACGCTACTCTGGCTGCTACTTTTGCAATCCCCTTGGCTACTGCTGGGATGTTTACATCTGTTGGTTCAGCTCAAGCTGCAACCCTGAATGGGAGTATTAGTCTTCATGGTACATCTATCGTTCTTAATGATGGAATCAATCCAGCTAGTACTAGTATTAAATTTACCAATGTTGATGGTGTTAGTGATCCTAGCGGTGATTTTACAGCCTTCTCACCAATTTTATCAGGCACAGGTATTAGCATTGAAACTCTAAATTTAACCAAGATAGCTAATGTAACAGCCACAACAGCTACATACTCTACAGGCATTTACACTCCATTCATTAATTTCGGATCACGAACCCTGGATGGTATTACTGCCGTTCTTACCTTTGACCTAGATGATTCTGTAGTTACCAGAATTCCATTTTCTAGTAATACTATCTTGGACTTCGCGGGGATTACGGGGAAATTTAATTTTAATGGACAAACTATTGCGAATGGCGCTCTGAGCGCTTCTGTTTCTGGGACTTCAAGCAGTTACGAGTTAAGTCTTGCCACTGTTCCTGAGCCAACCACAATGCTAGGCTTGGGTGCGGTAGGTGCAGTAATGGCTATGTCTCGCCGACGCAAAAGTGTAGTTCAATAGACTTATCCTAAACATAAAAAAGTTACTTTTAGCAACTAAAAGTAACTCTAATTTATTTATTCGATCTGGCTGGAATGCAAAATTTTACCAGCCAGGTCGAATTTTTTTATACTATCAGACAAATCGATATTAAAGGTGAATTTTCTTAACCTGAGATAGACTTAAACTGATTGCAAAGAACTTTTGGCTTCATTAGCGATCGCATCTACTTCATCATTAGTCAAAGTTTCTAATATAGATTTGGCTTCTGCACTACCCAAACGAGCCAAGGCTTGTACAAGTCTGTAACGAATTTGCCAATCTGGATTGGTAGCATAGGGAGCCAACAGGGGAACTGCTTGTAAATCTCCCAAATCACCCAAAGAACTAATAGCAGCAGTTTGGACTAATTCGTTTTCGGATGAGAGTGCCTCTTTGAGTAGTTCAAAGGCTCGGGGATCGCCTAACTCCCCTAACGTCGCAATGATACTGAATTGTATTAGCCATTCACCGGTTGTATGATAAAGCAGCTGCAAATCTTCAAAAGCTTCACGTAACTTCAGAGCGCCCAAACAGTCAGCTGCTGCTGCTTGGACATCTACTTCGGAGTCATGAAGCAAGCGATCGCGCAAGATATCCAAGGATAATTGTAAATCTTGCGTTCCGAGCGTATCCATTTGACTCACTGCTGAGTAACGAACACGGGAATTGCGATCGCCAATAGCACTTTGAATTAATTCAAAGCCGATTGCAGGTTCCAGTTGGCGGATTTGATTGACTGCACGTAAGCGATCGCCTAAATCCTCAGAACTGAGCAATTGCTTAACAGACTCCGGAGTAATACTCATTTAGTTATCCTTGATTTTAAAACGTGTAAAAAATAATCATTAGTCAACACTCAAGGGTCAAAAAACTCTTGAGTGTTGACTAATGACAACTGACTAATCTTGACTTGCAGCCATTGCCCGAATAATATCACCACGAGTCAGGATACCAATTACTTGACTTGCGCCCTCAAGTACTGGCAAGCGGTGAACGCTGTGATCGTGCATGATTGTAGCTGCTTGTGCTAAAGTTTTATCAGGGGAAATACTGATCGGGTTTTTACTCATCACCTCCCCAACGGTTTGCCCTAGTGCCTTATGCAAGTCACGATCATAAGTAGCAGGATTTTGTAAATAGATAACGCTATCAAGAAACATAATGTACGCAGGTGGAGCAACACCAGTTTCTTGCCACATCAAATCGGTTTCCGAGATAATGCCCACCAATTTACCGACATCATCCACAACAGGTAGTCCGCTAATGTGGCGTTCTGCGAGAATTTGGATAGCTTCCTTCAGTGGAGTTTCTACCCGAACCACAATTGGATCGCGGCTCATCACATCAGCAACGGTTTTAGGCATTTGTTTGACTGACACCTTTAATCAAAGTCCCTGCGCCTATTGTAGAAAATTGTGTGACTCAACCTGATGCAATTAATAGATTGTTACGGTATTGGGCACTTGTACTGAGCGAAGTCGTTGGCGCAGTCTCTCGTAGAGAAGCATTGAGCACTTGTACTGACTTGTACTGAGCGGCGTCGTTGGCGCAGCCTCTCGTAGAGAAGTAGCGAAGCCGTTGGCGCAGCCTCTCATAGAGAAGTATTGGGCATTGGGTATTGGAAAAATTCTCCCTTGTCCCCCTTGTTTTCTAACTCCCAACTCCCCACTTCCTACTCCCTTTCAAGGCAGCAATAATTTGAATATTTGCTTTCGGAAAAGTAAACTGCTCCAGTTCTTCCAAAGTTACCCAGCGAATTTCATCGGATTCCAAAGGTTGGGGAACACCTGTAACATGGCGGCAATGATGTACTGTCAGGGTAACGCGCAAGTCTGTATAAGTGTGGTCAATAGTAATCAGATGCTCTCGCACTTCAATTACTATTCCCAGTTCTTCGGAAATTTCCCGTTGAATACACTCGCTGATAGTTTCACCAGGCTCAATTTTACCACCAGGAAATTCCCATAAACCACCCATCATTCCTTTTGGACGACGGCGATCGATTAAAATTTGCTCTTGGTCATTCCAAATTACTGCAACACCAATGATTTTATGGGGTGGAAAAAAACTGGTTTCACTCATAATTGATTGTGCAAATCGGGAGTAGGGCAAGAATTCCTGACTCTTGACTAATAACAAAACTCGGCAGACTGGTTTGAACTCTGCCGAGTTTGTATTTATTGCGAAGGTCATCTACCTCTGTTATACCAAATTATATGAGTTCAGAGATAACCAAATCCAAAAACTCCGCGTTACTGTGCGCCAAAGTCCGCCTTCCTACCCTGCGGGAAAGCGAAGCCCCTATGCGTTTAAATTTCAACCTTAATTTGTCACTATTTAGGATTTTTTAAAAAGATTGAGCTGATGCATAATTGGCAATTAGAGACAAATATTTCGTAGAAGCTTATTTTAAATTCGCATCGCCATGACTGTGACTAGCTCTCAGTCCAACAATATAGAATTTCGTGACATACTCCACACACTCCCAATGAGGGTGAGTGTGGGCATCTGGGCGACTCCTCTAGGAGGACATTAACTGAAGCTCTAGAGCCACTATGCC
>NZ_JBTYKD010000327.1:0-4223 GCF_054880495.1 Nostoc sp. | reverse complement strand
ACTAATTCCTGAAAGCGCTTTTCACTACGCACTTTGCTAAAGTCTGGGTCAGTTTTTGCTAATTTCTTATATTTATCAGGAACAAGCTTGATTGCTTTGTCTAAGTTCTCAATTGCTAGTTCCAGATTGCTTTGTAAAGCATAAGAGCAAGCCTTATTATAATATACTTGGTGCAAATCTTGCTTGATAGCGATCGCTCGATCATAAGATCCGATCGCATCTTGGTAGCGATGCAGCTTTGTCAGAGCAATGCCTTGGTTAATTAAGGCTTCATACTTGTCAGGTTTGATAGCGATCGCTTTGTCGTAAGATGCGATCGCGTCTTTGTAGCGTTGCAACGATGTCAAGGCGATGCCACGATTATACCAAGCTTCATATTTGTCGGGTTTGATGGCGATCGCTTTGTCGTAAGATGCGATCGCGTCTTTGTAGCGTTGCAACGATGTTAAGGCTATGCCACGGTTAATCCAAGCTTCAGGATTCTCAACTTTGATGGCGATCGCTTTATCATAAGCTTTTATGGCATCTTCGTAACGTTGTCCATCTAATAAATGATTGCCTTTATGAAAGAAATCTTCTGCTTTTTGCGTAGCCTTCGCTTCGATCAAAAGTTGGGTTACATTAGTTTCTTGCACAACTTGTGTAGTGTTTGCTATCGATGAGTTTTCCCCACCACTACAGCCAAATGCCAAGAAAGCTATCAAGCCAGATGCAACGAAGCAGCGCTGAAAAACCATGCTGTACCTACAAAACTTATCAGATGATCTTAAAATTTGTGCGTTTTTCGAGTATTATCAAAATACACTAGTTTTTACCCCTTAATTTACTTATTTTTTGAGAAAGAGCTTTGTTGACGATGCATAAAAGCTTCTTGAAATCAAGTGTATGTTACATTATCATATTAAATACATATAAAGCAATTGCTTTACTTAAAGCTTGCTTAAACAATAATTTGCCTTGCTATATAGGCAGCGTAAGCGTAGCCCGTCGTAGACATCGCACGGGTATGGTAATATTCCCTTTGAATGTCAAAGGGTGCGATCGTGCTAGTTTTTCACTAGAGAAGTCAAACACAACTTTCAACTGCATGTTGTGCATAGTGCGACAAAGATACGACTTACGTAAAATATCTCTCAAACTCTGATTTCCACCGTTCGCGTAGCGTCTCCCCTTCTCCCAAAGGGAGAGGCTAGCGCCTTCCCTTCGGGACGCTATGCGAACGCGGAGCGTCTCGTAGAGAAGGGAGAAGTTCAGATGCCTGCGGCGGGCTGCGCCAACGGCGGAAGCCGCCGCTCGGACTTGTCTCTGTGTCGCGCCAGTTGCTACAACTCTTGGAACCCCCCTTCGGGTTCACCAGTCGCCTACGGCGGGAAACCCGCTTACAGCGCTGGATTCACCGCAACGCACTGGCTTCTCTGCGCCTCTGTGGTTTGTTATTCCGTAGGCTTGTGCGTAAGTCCTAAAAGAAACTGATCTAAAAACACAAAGAGGCAAAGCCTTACGTCGCGCTTTTGCCTCTTTATATAAAACCTAACTAATCCCAAATACTGACTCGACAGTTGACTTAATCGAATCGCGTGCATCCTTTAAAGTTTGGGTAATAGGATGTTTTGCCTGTAAAAATGCACGGGCACAATTGCGTCCTGGCATTCCCGAAATCGAACCACCTGGATGAGTGCCTGCACCAGTCAAAAATAGATTATCAATTGGCGTTTTGTAGTTGGCTATTTCTGGCAAGGGACGGAAAAAGATCATCTGATCTAGGGTCATATCAATATGGTAATAATTACCTTTGTACGCACCTAATCTTTCTCCTAATTCTGCGGGACTTTCTACACGACGGGCGATAGTTGCATTCTTAACATTAGGTGCATAGTCTGCCAACTTATCAATCACCCTATCTGCAACTTTGTTTTTTAATTCATCTGTCCAACCAGTACCTTTTAAACCAGTCCCTTCTGCGCCGGCAATTTGATAAGGGGCAAAATACTCAATCCATACGGTGTGCTTACCTGGGGGCGCTAATGTGGGGTCTAAATAACTAGGCATCACCAAATACATTGAGGGGTCAGCATCAGGAATTTCTCCCAAGGTACATTTACTATGAGCCTGTTCTACATGAGCCACGGAATCTGCAATCAAGATAGAACCGACAAGATATTCATCTTTGTGCTCGTGGTGTGGAAAGCGTAGGGGTTCGTCTAAAGCCAAATCTATCTTGAGGATGGTTTCGTTGTTGTTAACAATGCGGCGGTCTAATCTTTCCCATAAGTCAGGATCAGCTCCATCAACATCGCTTTTATCAGTCATTTGCAAAAATAACCGCTTGGCATCAATATTAGAAATAACCCCGTGTTTAGCGCGATATTCTTTACCACCAGCAACCCGTACACCCACAGCTTTCCCATCATCAATTAAAACTTTTTCAACATGCTGATCTGTGAGAATAACGCCACCTTTACTTGTGACTAAATTCACCAACGCTTGCACAAGTGCGCCAGTTCCGCCGCGAGGTCTGGCCATCCCAGGATTATGACGCATTGCCATCATAATTGCCCCGATTGCAAGGGTTTTTTGTGATGGTGGCGCACCAAGTTCTGATGATAGTCTGGCTAGTGGCGCTTTCAGAAATTCCTCATCAAACCATTCATTAAGTAAATCCTCAGCGCTGGTTAACATAGTGCGAATAAAGTCCAGCGTTTTGTTTGGAGAACCAATAACCGAAAATAAATCTTTCAGTTTGGTGATGTCGTAGTTACCAAGAATGTCTATAACTGACTTTGGGGGTGCATTAAACATCGGAATCATTGCACCCAATGCCCTCTGCCAAAAGTCTACAAATTCCCCGTATTTTTTAGCATCACGTTCACTATAACGGGCGATTTCTGCACAAGTCTTTTCCACCGACTTATGTCCTAAGAAATACTTGCCATCAGGATGAGGACAGAAAACAACCGGATCGCATTCCAGATAATGTAAGCCGTATTTTTCTAGTTCTAATTCTTCAACAACTGGCCCCAAGTGAATAAATTCATGGTCAATAGCACACAAGTTAAATTTAAATCCCGGAGCTTCTTCAGGTAAACATTCTTCAGTTGTTGCTGCACCACCTGGAACAGAACGCTTTTCTAGTAACAGAACGCTATAACCAGCTTTCAGCAAATAAGCTGCACAAACTAGCCCATTGTGTCCAGCACCGATCAGCACAATATCATACTCTTGCATAGTTCTTATTTTTAAATTAAGTAGCTTTCAAAAGCTTATAAAACTTTTAATAAATTTACATCACTCCCTAGTTACAAAAATTATCTTTAACTAGGGTGAATACTACTAAAGAGATAGTCCACTTAAGGATGTAGGTATTTGCTTCAGTTGAGTTTCTATCATAAGTATTAAACTACCTATTTCTACCTGCATATCTTTAATCGAAAAAGCTATATCCTCCCATTCAAAATATGGGATGTTCATCAGTTCTTTGGCTTTCTGCATTAATGCTGTAACCAATTCTATGGAAATACCGTCTCCCTCAGTGCAGTGAAAACTTTCCAGCATTGCGGGTTGTGAATGAGTACGTGGACGAAGCAGTGCAGTGTAAGCCAAAGGGCGAGTATTTCCCATTTCTTTTAACAGCACCTTTCCCCGACATTCTATTTTGCCATCACCAGGTAAAAATACCTGAATTTCTTCCGGCTCAAAACTCACAATTTCGCCATCTACATCCAAATCAAAGTTTGGCATCTGGCTACGAACAAAATCTGATGCCAAGGCGCAGTTAATATCTATTTCTGTAAGTATAATGTGAGCTATGGCATTTACTGGCTGATTAAATTCTATTTGACCAAAAAGAGCGCTGAAGGGATTGATAGCAATACTTTCTGTTTGCAGTTTTATTTCCTGTACGCGAATGCCTTCTTGGATGACTAATCCTTGGCCTGTAACCGAAACTCCATCTGCCTGTCCCTGAACTATTTTCAATAGATCGGTTTGTACATCTATTTCTATTTGTTCTACTTCATCTAGCTTTTCGGATATTCTTTTTTCAGCTTCTTGGGATAGAAATTTCTCCTCCAAACGATGCTCATCAGGCATGAATTAGTAATCTCCTAAATGTTCTCTTACTAGTTACTGTAAAGGCTAGTTATGAAGAGTGAATCTACATTGCGGTAGATGTAATTTGGAAGATTAAAGTAATTCTTAATTCGTCAACAGGACTGCGATCGTTA
>NZ_JBTYKD010000326.1:0-17225 GCF_054880495.1 Nostoc sp. | reverse complement strand
CATAGAAATGCCGTCTAATTGCTTCTGCCAGTAATTCAGTTGCTTTTCTAATACTTCCCCTTGCAACCATTGGCGTTGCCAGTATGCAAAGTCTGGATATTGAATTGTAAGTTCCGGTAGAGGAGAAGGCTGATTGCTGGAAAAAGCTGTGTAAAGTGCTGCTATCTCTTGAATCAACACCCCAATAGACCAACCATCAGAGACAATGTGGTGCATAGTCAGCAGCAGGATGTATTGTGTCTCATCCAACCACAGTAGTTTTACTTGCAGCAACGAATCAGTTGATAAATTGAAAGGACGTTGAGCTTCTTGGGTAG
Organism: Nostoc sp.; assembly: GCF_054880495.1. Lineage (NCBI taxonomy): Bacteria > Bacillati > Cyanobacteriota > Cyanophyceae > Nostocales > Nostocaceae > Nostoc > Nostoc sp. The sequence continues at coordinate 16,908 of NZ_JBTYKD010000326.1, read as the reverse complement.
TGAGTCGTCGTGCTTGTATTTCTCGTTCGGCTTGTGACAGTTGCCGTAAATCTATTACTGGTAAAGTAATAGTTAGCGTCGGATTAATTAGTTGAACTGGTTGCCCTGAGTGCATGACAACAGTGGTGCGTAAAGCTTCATGTCGTCGGACAATTTCGTTAAAAGTTTGCTCTAGCGCGGCTTTATTTAGCGAACCGATTAAATGTAATGCTAGTGGAATGTTATAGAAAGGATTATTAGGGATTAATTGGTCAAGAAACCATAGCCTTTGTTGAGCAAAAGAGAGGGGAAGATTTGCTGACCGAGAAATAGGTAATAGAGGTCTAAAGCTGTGGTTATTAGTACGATTAGTTACTTCTAAAAATTCAATAATTTCTGCTTTACGCTCTTGAATTTCTGCACGCAGTTCTGCTGTAAGAGTTCCTTCCGGCGCGTTACAGCGAAACTTTTCACCATCGACAAAAACTTGAATATCTAAGCTGCGAAGATAAGATAAAAACTCAACCGTATTCAAAATTACACCCTTTCACAACTGTTGTTATTTATTAGAAGGTAGGAGGCAGCTATGCTGGAGGCAGGAGAAATATCAATACGGTTCGGATAAGAAAGATCCCCCCGCCTGTGGCGACCCCCTTAAAAAAGGGGTAAAGGAGGAAAATAGCCCCCCTTTTTAAGGGGGGTTGGGGGGATCTTCGCTCGATAAACAAGCTAACCGAACCTTATGGGGAGGAATATTGCTTGTTTAATAAGCTTTTTAACGTTTTGCAACTGGATAGTTATTTGCGCCAACCTGCACTGCTTATTACCTAACCCAGCATTTTTATCACACTTATAAGACTGTATAAATCATTCTTGGGAATGAAACTTAGATGATTATAACTATGATATGAAGGTGACATACTCCACACACTGACCTGAGTACAGGTACAGTGTGGGCTTCTCAACCAATCCGGGTACTGCTTAGGAGACGTTGAGCTTTAAGAACCGGATGCCCCACGGCTCTATTTTTTATTACAATAGCTGCATTATGATCGCGATCTAGACTGCAACCACACAGACAAGAATGCCATCTTTCATGCAGCTTTTTGGGAACTTTCACCCCACAGCTAGAACAATCTTGTGATGTACCTGATGGATTCACGGCAATTACCAACAATCCAGCATTTTCGGCTTTGGTAGTTAGGATTGACAAGAAACTACCCCATCCAGCATCATGCACAGATTTGGCTAGCATCGAACGAGAAAGACCTTTGACGTTTAAATCTTCATGAACTACAACGTCATATTTTCCCAAGAGATTATTGACTGTTTTAAAGTGAAAGTCTTTACGCTTATCAGTTACTTTTTTATGTTGCTTGGCGACTTGCTTGATAGCTTTTTTACGCCGATTACTTCCCTTTTTGCGACGCGAAACACGCTTTTGAATAACACGCAATCGCTTCTGAGATTTACGGTAATACTGAGGGATTGGAACAACATCGCCATCAGAAGTTGTCAAAAACTCCTTTAGACCGAGGTCAATACCTGTAATTGAATCCGCATTGAAATCAGGTTTAATATTTGGGATTGTTGTATCTTCAAGGCTTAAAGTCAAATAATAACCATCAGCTTTTTTTGTTACTGAGGCTGTTTTGATTTTAAATCCGTCAGGTATTGGGCGGTGCAAAATAACTTTAACTATGCCGAACATCGGTAAAGTTATTAAATTACCTTGCAGACACCCATCTTTCATCTGTGGATAAGTAAACGTGCGGTAACGGTTACGAGCCTTAAATCTCGGCTTGCCGCTGCGTTTGCCATTGCTATCACCTTTTAAAAAACGGTCAAATGTCACCTTCACTCGTTTGACTATATCCTGTACCACCTGTGAGTAAATTTCACCGTACCAGGGATGAGTTTTTTTAAGCTGCGGTAACGTTTTCTTTTGCGAGTAATAGTCTGGGTTATCCCGCAATTCTGGTATGTGACACACAAGAGGACAGGCATTAATCGGTGAACGGTTGCGCTCGTACCAATCAAATCTATCAGCCAACAAATAGTTATATTGGGCGCATAGCATAGATAACCATCTGTCTAGCTCAATGGCTTGTTTTCCTGTTGGTCGTAGCTTGTATTGGTATGCTGTCCTCACAATAATCCTCACCCATCAATATTATATTATCATAGTAGTGACAACAACGGGTAGACAAATATGAAAACTACTAGATTAAATGTCAGGATGTCTGAACGCAGGTTGAATAAACTTCGCTCCTATGCTGTAACGAAAGATAAAACAGTCACGCAGATAGTGGAAGACTGGGTTGACAGATTACCAAATATACTTGTGTTGAGCGGAGTCGAAACAGAGAGTGTTAAAAATAACGCTGACCCCCTTCCTGTCAATCCTGTGGATTGAATTGGTCGGAGGTCGCGTTATTTCTAACCGCCTTATATATCGCCACTGATTCCGTAAGCGTTGCGTTAGCGAGTCATTGAGCGTCGGACGGAATTCAGTGGGAGGCTTACGGCGTAATAGCTAAAAGACAACGCAGTTAACAAGGTATCGCAAGGTGCTAGCTGCTTATAACTAGTTGCCTGAATTCCACTATTTAGCATCCATCAAAAAATATTGCTCCAGCGTTAACGTTTGCGTGTTTCGCGCAGCCTGTAGCAACTTCCGCCTTAAGAGTAAGAACTTCCGCCTTTTCTGTAGCAACTTCTGCTTTAAATGCAATCAAAAAGTGAGTCAAAGGCTTTTTATTGGTTCCCTTTAGCTTAAATCCAGCCAATTCGCGCATTTTGCTAATGCTTAAGTTAATCACTACTGTGGCTCGCGCACATATACCGGATGGCATAAATGACATGGCGATCGCTAACTCAAAGGTTTCTCAAAATTCCACGTCTTCTCGTTCTTGACCAGTAGTTGCAACTTTATCTAAACCTTTTGTCGCCCAATATGTTGTTTCAATGTACTTAGTAAGTTGTTCTACTGTCGGTGCTTCAAACAAATTGCGTACAGGCAAATCTATTTGGAAGGTATCCCGGATGCGGGAAGTTAGCTGAGTCGCTAGTAGAGAATGACCGCCCAATTCAAAGAAATTGTCGTGAATACCTACTTGCTCTTTTCCCAAGACTTTAGCCCAAATTTGGGCAAGTAACTCTTCGATTTGCGATCGCGGTGCCACATAATCTTGATTATTGAAAGTAATTGTATCAGGTGTAGGTAAAGCACGGTGATCCACTTTGCCATTAAGTGTTAGAGGTAGAGATTCCAGTAACATATAGGCTCTTGGTACCATGTATTCTGGTAACTTTTCTTTGAGAAATTGACGAAGTAAGGACGCAAAGCTTTGCACCTCTGGCGTCGGCATCTGTTCCAGATTAAGAACAATATAAGCCGCCAAGTACTTATCATCAGGTACATTCTCAGCAGCAATCACAACAGTTTCTCTCACCCCTAGATGTTGACTCAAGACCGCTTCAATCTCTGACAACTCAATGCGGAAGCCGCGAATTTTCACTTGATTGTCAATACGACCTAAAAATTCAATATTGCCATCTGGTAAATAGCGACCTAAATCACCCGTTTTATAAAGACGTGTTTTGGGATTATTATTAAAAGTATGAGAAATAAAGTGTTTAGCAGTTAATTCAGGGCGATTAATATATTCTCTCGCTAATCCCTCACCACCAATATATAATTCGCCAGTAACGCCAATAGGCACTAGTTCTAAATCGGTATCTAATATATAGATTTGCGTGTTTGTAATGGGACGACCAATAGGAAAAGATGTGGTGAATGCTAACTCTTCTACGCAGTAATAAGAGGAAAATGTTGTATTTTCTGTAGGCCCATAAACATGAATTAAATGCTTTGGCACACCATGTTTAAGAATCTTTTTAATCCATCTTGTATTAACAGTCTCGCCACCAAAAAGTAAATATTTCAAGGTCGCAAAAGCTTGCGGAGCATCTCTAGCAATCTGTTGAAACAAGGCGGTAGTCAAAAACAGAACGCTGATACCTTTTTCTCGTAGTTGTAATGCAAACTCGTGAGGCGAAAGGGTTATATCTTTACTAATTCCCACAAGTTGAGCGCCGTTAAGTAGCGCTCCCCAAATCTCGAATGTAGCGGCATCAAAAGAAACATTTGAGGCTTGGGCGATTTTATCGGATGGTGACAATTTTATATAGTTAGTATTGCACACTAACCGATTTACAGCTTTGTGAGGTATAGCTACTCCCTTGGGTTTTCCTGTAGAACCAGAGGTGTAAATAATATATGCTAAATTATCACTATTTAAATCGCTGTTGAGATTCTCTTCCTTTTCTTGAGCAATAATTTCCCAGTCTTTATCTATAGAAATAATTGGATTTGAGAAACCTTCAAAATGCTTAAGCAAGTTTTCTTGTGTCAATAATACTGAAACTTGTGCATCTTCAAGCATAAAATTTAGGCGTTCTTGAGGATAACTGGGGTCTAATGGAACATAAACTCCCCCTGCTTTCAGAATGCCCAACAAGCTGATGATCATTTCTATAGACTGTGAAATACAAATACCGACTAAAACTTCTGAAGCTACTCCGATTTTTTGTAAGTGTTGTGCTAGTTTATTAGTGCGAATATTCAACTCTTGATAAGTCAGTTGCTCCTTAGCAAAGTTTACTGCTATAGAATTAGGATACTGCTGTACCTTTTCTTCAAACAATTGATGGATACACTTATCTTGAGAATAATCTGTTTGGGTATGATTCCATTCTACCAATACCTGATGTAGCTCCACTTCACTTAATAATGGTAAATTTGCAATTCGTTGTTCTGGATTTGCAACAATGCCTAACAACAAAGTTTTAAAATGTTCCAGCATCCGGCTAATAGTGGCTTTATCAAACAAATCTGTGTTGTAAACCATTATGCCTCGGAGACCTTCCGAATACTCCCAGTTTCCACCCAGTAAGCTTCTAAAATCCTCAGAACACTTCCACAAATGCAGTTCCAAATCAAAACGTGTTTTTTTCAAGTCAATATTCATAAAGCTAGGTACTAATCCAGGCAGTTCTAGCGCTGACATTGGCGCATTCTGGAAACCAAACACTACTTGAAATAGCGGATGGTAGCTCAAGTTACGCTCTGGTTGGAGTTCTTCAACTAACTTTTCAAACGGCAAATCTTGGTGGCTATATGCTCCTAACGTTACCTCCCGAACTCTGCCTAGTAGTTCCCGAAAAGTGGGGTTTCCAGATAAGTTGCTACGTAGCACCAAACTATTGACAAAAAAACCAATTATTCCTTCAATTTCGCTGTGGTTACGGTTAGCAATTGGTGAACCTAGCGCAATATCTTCTTGGTATGTGTAGCGGTAAAGTAACGTTTTAAATGCTGCCAGCAGCGTCATAAATAAGGTGACACCTTCTTGCTGTGATAGCTTTTCTAGTGCATCAATTAGCTTGAGCGGCAACTCTAGAAATTGTGTTGCTCCTTGATAGCTTTGTATAGCTGGTCTTGGTTTGTCGGTAGGCAAATGCAGTATGGAAATAGCCTTTAATTGCTCCCGCCAGTAAGCTAACTGGGTTTGGAGTACTTCTCCTTGCAACCACTCGCGCTGCCAGTGAGCAAAATCGGCGTATTGAAGAGCCAGTTCTAATAGAGGCGAAGGCTGGTTTTGTGCAAAAGCTGCGTACAGCGTTCCCAGTTCCCGAATCAGTACCCCCATAGACCAATCATCACAGATAATGTGGTGCATATTCAATAATAGAATATGTTCTGTCTCGGAAAGAACAAGCAGCTTCACTCGCAGCAATGGGCCGGAGGGTAAATCGAAGGGATGTTCTATCTCTGCGGTTACAATGCACTCTACTTTAAGCTCCTTTTCATCAGCTGATAATTGCTGGAGGTCTAATACAGAAAGAGGTATTGTTAAGCTGGGTGCAATCGCCTGCAAGGGTAGCCCATCCGACACAATAAATGTAGTGCGTAAGGTTTCATGGCGACGCACAATTTCGTTGAAAGTCTGTTCTAGTGCAGCTAATTTCAGCGAACCTGTCAAGCGAATTACTGTCGGCACATTGTAAATAGCATTACCAGGGATCAACTGGTCGAGAAACCATAATCGCTGTTGAGCAAAAGATGCTGGAAAGACAAAGACTTCTTCAGAAGACATATAGCGTTTCCTAATCACATAAGGGATTTCCAAGAAATAAATTACTACTACTTGTGGGGTGGGCAGCGTTCGACTGACTTGTACTGAGCGTTGTCGTTGGCGCAGCCTCTCGTAGAGAAGTAGCGCTCACGCCGAAGTCTTGCCCGCCTTTGGTTACTGGGCGGGCGAGACGCCCACCCCACAATAAATAATTGGATATTTTTTTATTTCTCAGTCCCTAAGGTACATCATAGCCACCTCCTCGCTTGCTCTTATGGGGTTGGGGGTGGGGTTCTTGTATCTCACAAGGGACGAGAACCGCTATATTGATCCTTATTTTAAAGTTTGCGCTTTCTCAATACAGGCTTTTAGCTGTGCGGCGAGAACTTGGATATGGGGTTTTCTCAGCATAGTTAGATGATTGCCAGGAATATGATGGATTTCTGTTCCTCCCACAATTAGCTGATCCCAACCCATACTCGCATCTTCGTTGACAATGGTTGATTGAACCTTTGTTCTAAAAAGATTAATTCGTTTAGGGTAAGTTTGGGGAACGTAGTTGAGAACTGCTTGGCTATTGGCATAGAAAACACGAAGCATTGGACGAATTGCTAACTCGCTTAAAAGTCTTAACTTGGATTCTTCAGATATAACCTTAACTGTGGCATCCTCTTTGAGGATGAAGTTGGAGAAGAGATTTTTTGGGAGCGATCGCCTAATTTTATTAAAATTAGAAAACCGAGATGTTAAACTGTTAATTCGATTCTTGGCGATCGCAATAATTAGATATAAATAATCGAGGAAAAATGGCCATATATATCGCGCCACTGTAGTCAGCATAAACTTAAAACTATTACCCAAAGAAGGTATATTCCCCGGAATTGGTGCTAAAGTATCAAGCACAGCAAGTAGAGCCACTTCTTCCCCAGACTTTTGGAGTTGTTGAGCCATTTCAAAAGCAACCCAACCTCCAAAAGACCAACCTCCTAAAAAATAAGGGCCTTTGGGCTGCACTCTCCGCAATGCTTCAATATAGTAGGTAGCCATATCCTCAATATTAGTTAGTGGAGGAGTTTTTCCGTCAAGTCCAATGGGTTGTAGCCCATAAAATGGTTGATTTTTCCCCAAATGATTAGCTAATTCGTAATAAGGAAAGACAACCCCAAAAATGGGATGGACGCAGAAGAAAGCTGGATTTGAACCAGCAGGCTGAATCGGAACCAAGGGCGACCACGGGAGAGAATCTGTTTCTGAGGATAGAGAAGTTGCTAAACTTTCAATTGTTGGATTTAAAAATAAGCTAGATAGCGGCAATTCGTACTCAAACTGCTTATTTATCTGCTTCAATAGACGTACAGTTAACAGCGAATCTCCGCCCAAGTCGAAGAAGTTATCGTCAATACCCACACGCTCAACATTAAGGACTTCAACCCAAATTTTTGCCAAGGTTAACTCAGTTGGAGTCCGAGGAGCGATAAAGGCTTTATCTATTGAGCGGCTAGCCGAACTATCAAGTTCTGTTAGCGCCCAACGATCGACTTTACCACTAGTTGTTAGCGGCAGAGAATCCAGCATTACAAAAGCTTTTGGCACCATGTATTCTGGTAATTTTTCTTTTAAGAATTTACGTAGTAGAGACGCTAAATTTGAGGCAGCGCGTTGCGGGGGTTCCCACGCCACTTGCTTCTCCTGACGGAGACGCTCCGCGAACAAGTCGGCAAAGCCGCCCAACGCAGTGGCTCCCCGTTGTAGCGACTGCCGTGGCATCTCTACATTCAGAACAATATAAGCGAGCAAGTACTTATCACTAGATACGTTCTCTTTAGCAATTACTACTGCTTTTTGGACACTTTCATGCTGACTCAGCACTGTTTCAATTTCTAACAACTCAATGCGGAATCCCCGAATTTTTACTTGATTATCGATCCGCCCTAAAAATTCAATATTACCGTCTGGTTGATACCGAGCTAAATCACCCGTCTTGTAAAGTCGCGCTCCCTTTTGATGATTAAAAGGATTGGGAATAAAGTTTTCAGTAGTTAATTCTGGACGGTTAATATAGCCTTGTGCCAATCCCTCACCACATATATATAATTCGCCAGTAATTCCAATTGGTAAAGGTTGTAAATACTTATCTAATATATAAATTTGAGTGTTAGCAATAGGGCGACCAATGGGCGGTTTTTCGCTCAGAGAACTAATTTCGGCAACGGTTGACCAAACCGTTGCTTCTGTAGGTCCGTAAGCGTTAAAAAACCTACGGCTAGAACACCACCAACGTTTTACAATATCATCCGTGCAAGATTCCCCGGCACAAATAATAGTTTGCAATGCCGGAAGTGATTCTGTAGGTAGGACTGCTAATACTGCTGGCGGAAGGGTGACGTGAGTAATAGCTTTTTCGCGCAATAATTGCAGCAAAGGTTGTCCGGGGAGAAGAGATTCTTTGTTTGCTAAATAAAGAGTTGCTCCGGTTTGCAGTGCCATGACAATCTCAAAAATTGAGGCATCAAAACTTAATGATGCAAATTGCAGAATGCGGTTACTCGATTGTAAGTTAAAAACCTCAATCTGAGCTTTTGCTAAGTTGGATAATCCTCGATGCTGGAGCAAAACGCCTTTAGGCTTTCCTGTTGAGCCAGAGGTGTAGATAACATAAGCTAGGTTGTCAGATGTTACGCAGCTGGTTAGGTTTTCTTGGCTGTGTTGTGTAATAGTTGCCCAATCTTCATCTATGCAAATAATTGGATTCGAGAAGTCATCAAAATGCTTGAGCAACTTTTCTTGTGTGAGTAAGACTGATACTTTCGCATCTTCTAGCATGAAGTTAAGACGCTCTTGAGGTAGGCTCGGATCTAAAGGTAGGTATGCTCCACCCGCTTTGAAGATGCCTAATAGTGTGATGATCATCTCTAGCGTTCGCTCTACGCAAATACCAACTAAAGATTCATTTTCTACACCTATTTTTTTAAGATAATGTGCAAGTTGATTGCTGCGTATATTTAACTCTTTGTAGGTGAGTTGCTCATCGCCAAATACTAGTGCGTTCGCGGAGCGTGCGTTTAGCGCAATCGCATCGGGAGTTTTCTCCACCTGCGCTTCAAATAACTGATGAAAACACTTATTCTCTGGATAGTCTCTTTTAGTGTCATTCCAATCAATTAATAACTCTTGTCGTTCTTCTTCAGTCAGCAAAGACAAATCTGAAAGACGCTGTTCTGAATTGCCAACAATGCTTTCTAGCAGCGTTTGGAAATGTCCTAGCATCCGGGTGATGGTTGTGTCATCAAATAAATCGGTGCTATAAACCATTTGTCCTTTCAAACTATCCAAATCCTGCCAAAGATGGAACTCTAAATCAAGCTTTGCAGTTTTAGTGTCGAACTCAAATACCGAAAGCGTTAACCCAGGTAACTCTAACGTTTCGATAGGAGTGTTTTGGAGGCTAAATACAACCTGAAAAAAAGGATGATAGCTCAAATCTCGCTCTGGGTGCAGTTCCTCCACCAGCTTTTCAAAGGGCAAGTCCTGATGGCTGTATGCTCCTAAAGTTACTTCTCGGACTCGATTTAATAATTCTCGAAACGTCGGGTTCCCGGAGAAATCTGTACGTAGCACCAAGCTATTGACAAAAAAACCAATTAACCCTTCTAATTCGCTACGGTTGCGATTAGCAATAGGTGAACCTACTGTAATATTCTCTTGCTGTGTGTAGCGATAGAGCAAAGTCTGAAACGCTGCAAGCATTGTCATAAACAAGGTAACGCCTTCTTGGTAACTAAGTGCCTCTAGCGCTTGAGTTAAGGAGTGTGGTAGCTCTAGAAATTGTTTTGCACCCCTGTAAGTAGGAACTGCTGGTCTAAGTCGGTCGGTGGGGAGATTCAGTACTGAAATCCCGTCTAATTGCTTTTGCCAATAAGCTAACTGAGTTTGTAAGGGCGAGGTGCCCTTTGCCCCCAATCCTTGCAGCCACTCCCGTTGCCATTCTGCGAAATCTGCATATTGAATGGGTAGTTCTGGCAGGGGCGTAGATACGAAGTTGTGAGACAGCGCTGCGGGAGGGTTTCCCTCCACAGGCGACTGCGAACCCGATAGCGTAGCGTTAGCGAGTCTTCTCCCAAGGGGAGACGCCAAGGGCGAACGAGCGTCAGGGCTTGTCGTCAGACATCGCTTATCCTCTGCAAAGGCTTTGTATAATACCCCTAGTTCTCTAATTAGCACTCCAATTGACCAGCCATCGGCAACAATGTGATGTAGATTTAGCAGCAGCATATATTCTGCTTCATCTAGTTGTAGCAGCTTTACTCGCAGCAATGGCCCGGTGGTGAGATTGAAAGGATGTTGAGCCTCTGCGGTTACGATGAGCCGCATTTGTATGTCGCGTTCTTGGCTCTCGAAATTGCGTAAATCTATTAGGGGAAGAGGTATGCTTAAGCTGGGTGGGTTAGCGCCGCTTTCTGCAGGAATCACTTGCACTGGTTGCTGCTCTAAGATCACAAACGTAGTGCGTAAGGTTTCGTGGCGACGTACAATTTCGTTGAATGTCTGCTTTAAGGCGGTGAAGTTGAGGGAACCTGTCAGGCGAAGTGCTGTTGACACGTTGTAAAATGGATTTCCCGGTGCTAACTGGTCGAGAAACCACAATCGCTGCTGGGCAAAAGAAGTCGGAAAAACGAAAACCTCTGCTTCTTCAGAAAATTTAAGTTCTTGATTATCTGTGAGACTACTGAGAATATATTGGCTCATAAGTGAATGGCAAACACCACTAAAAGTCGCGTGATTCTGGCTTCAACGATCTCTGCCTGAATTACAGTCACGAGTTTACTGCTTGAAGAAATCAAAACGGCTGATATAGCACTGAAAAATTAAAACCATTGTCTTGTAGTGAACTACCGCGATCGCTTGTTCCCATTAATGGTACACCGTAGTCTGCACGCAATACCAAACCGTTAAAAGGTTGCCAATGCAAACCTAACCCTAAGCTGGCGAGGCTTTGCGCGTCGGTATTAATACCGCGATTGTTCCAAGCTGTACCGATGTCAAAAAATGGTATTAGCTGTGGTGTTTCCACATTCGATGCCAGAGGAATAGGAACTTCCACACCTCCAACTACCCCATTGTCAGCCACAAGTTGATTTTGAGCATAACCGCGCACTGTATCAACTCCCCCAATGCTAATTTTTTCCAGCGAAAGTAAGGAATCACCGGTGAGTTGAGTGTTAACTTTGGCTAGCATCAAGATGCGGGGAGATAGCCGTTGTACCCATTGAAATTGTCCCACCCAGCTAAAAAAACGCCCATCAGTCCCACTATTGTTAACAGTTGCATCAATTGCACTAATGCCCAAACTAAATTGCGATCGCGCCGCTAAAACACTGGTAGCATTACGTTGTAACCAATTTTGGGAAAAGCGCATTACTGTAAGTTTTGATTCCCCATCTTCGAGGCCTTCGGTAAAGGAAAAGGGGATATCATTGAGGATGAAGGTTTGACTGCGCCTTAAATCGAATGCTAACGAGAGAGCAAATTCGCTGTTTGGTGTGTGGATTAGCGGTTGACGGACGTTAAAAGAAAGGGTTTCGGCTTCGCTGCGGATATGCAAGTCACGAAAATCACTTTCAATAATGCGGCTACTGCTGTTGTTGTAGCGAACACCAAAGGTTCCATCTAGAGCGTTAAAGGGAACAGAATAGCTGATATCGTAAATGTCTGAGCCTTCAGTGATGCCATATTCGGCACTGAATTTATCCCCAAACCCTAATAAATTATCGTGAGCAACAAAAACACTCTCTTGTTGCGAACCAACGCTAGGTGATTTGCAATCTTTTCATCTGGAACCGGATATTGCTTAACCCATTCAATATCTTTTTCGTCTATCCCCACAATTACTACACGTTCATCGGGTTTTCTGGGGGGCGCAGACGTAACATCGTATCGAGGAACATCCATTCTAAAGATTGCATTCCTCCAACTATACGGATCAAGATCACCAACACTATATAACACTAGTATTCCCGGAGGTGCAGCAACAGACCACAACCCAAATTCTTGGGTTATGCGATTCCAGATTCTCCTTCTCATCTAGTTTTTTTCTGCATTAATTTTCCCCGTCCGTATTAACACAGGACTTACACAAAAAGGCAGTGAAAGCCTTAATTTACCGTAGGTGCAATTCATCAATTGCCCCTATATTTCGTACTTGATGCGTAAGTCCTATAACAATCAGAATTCAGTATTGATTCTGAATTCTGAATTCTGACTCCTGAATTCTTTAATCAATTAAGCCTTCTTCACGGGAACGAACTTCGGTTTGGATTCGCATATTCTTACCACCTTGCTTGCAGTCTTCAGGATATAAGCTAAAACACATCTAATTTGCATATGAAAATTTTCTTAATATCTTGTGGGGTGGGCATCTTGCCCGCCCTGATTATACAACTTAAATGCCGATTAGCTTACCCCTAAAACATCCTGAATCTTTGTCCAGTAAGTCCGCACTGCTCGTTCTGATTTATACATTCGATCAGCGATCGCTTTATCTGTCAAACTCTCTTCAAAAGCCAACCGCAACACCTCCAACCATTCCGGTTTGAGTTCGATCCCGGTTTTGATGTCTTTCGTGTGAGTTGCACCATGAAGTGCCAAATTAACCTGCATTAGCATTTGATCTTCGGGTAATCCTTTGTCTGCGATCGCAAACCCACCTTGATGATTATCAATCTCGTGTTTGATTCGGATTAACGCCTTCACATAACTAGTTTGCACCATGAAATTCTGATGAGGATATTCTTGGAGCAAAGTTTGCAACAGCTTAATTCCGGTATCAATTTCTGCTGTCTCCCCTTGCTGATCGGGAATTGATAAATCCATCACAATCAGGTCAAACTGCTGAAATTTCAGAATTTTATTGATTCATAATGAATCTAGCGCTCAAACTTTGCGTTCCTCTGCGTTTAAAAAAGCTACGTTGCTCAGAATTTTCAGCCGGAGTCATTCCAAACTTGGGGCAAATGTAGTTCTGTAATCAATATGGAAATACGGCGTTATCGGGAATCGGTGCTTGCTGGGTTGGTGGCTGATGGGTACACCATTATTGATGCTTTTGATGGTGATGATGACGAAACTGACGAAACTAAGGAAGTAATCGAGTCTATTAAAGCTGCGTCTGTTGAATTGTATGCTAGTGAATGTCAGGCGTAGGCGTAGCCTGCCGTAGGTCTTACCCTGAGCAGTTCGACAGGCTCACTGTCACACCTTGCTACGCGGAGCGCGGTGCCCTGAGCTTGCCGATCGCGCAGCGTCTCGTAGAGAAGGGTCTCGTAGAGAAGGGCATCGCTAATTCTGTTGAACTCTCCCAAATCGAACTCAACTCACAATAATTCAAAATATTCTCTTTGCTCCCAGTTAGTCACCTGCAATAAATAGTCTTCTGGTGGCTGATCAGCGACGGACTGCAAAAAGCGATTAATTTCACTCTGTTTCATCTTAATAATGAAGTTTATGAACTGCTGCCCCATTTTTTGAGAAAAAAGTTCGCTTTGGCTCAAAGATGAAATCGCCTCTGGCAAACTTTTGGGTAAGGTCGGACTTTCTGTAGAGTAAGGTGACTCTGTTGGCGACCCAGGGTCAAGTTTATGATCTACACCATCTAACCCAGAAATCAATTGCGATGCAATATACAGATAGGGATTGGCTGCTGGTTCTCCAACTCGGTTTTCAATGTGGGTTGTGGGATCATCAAAACCGCCTTGTAATCTAATCATTGCCCCTCGGTTTTCCAACCCCCACCCAGCACGGTCAGGTGCTAGGGAATAAGGTCTAAATCTTTTGTAGCCGTTAATTGTCGGGGTTGTGAACACAGAAGCAGCATTGGCGTGTTTGAGAAGACCACCAACGAAGTGTTTACCTAAATCTGACATTAGGGATTTGGAGGTTGCAGACATGAAAGCGTTCTCATCTGTGGTTCGGTCTACAAGGGATTGGTGCAAATGCCAACCATTAGAAGAACAACCTTGCAGTCCTGGACGACACATAAACGATGCGATGTAACCTTGTTGACGGCAGATTTGCTTGGTCGCCATTCGGAATATGATCATTGTATCCGCAGCTTGCAATGCCGGAATTGGGTCAAAGGTAAATTCAAATTGACCGGCACCTGCTTCGTTTTCTACACTCCTTAAAGGCAATCCCATTTCAACTAAGTTTTCTGCCAAAACGCGTAGCAAGTCGTGAATCTCTGGATTGTGGGATTCTAAAAGGTATTGGTAGCTATGCTCTACAGCACTAACCTTGGCAGGTTCACCAGGTTTTCCAGAAGTCCCAACATCAGCGCTCGCTAACATCGGATCTAACAACTTTGCCAAATACCACTCAACTTCTAAGCCGACAATATGCTCCAACCCTCTTTGATGTAACTCTACCAATGATTGGCGCAAAATACCGCGACTGGAAAAGGGCATTACCTGACCATTTTGAAAGTACTCGTCACAGAGGATAAAGCCAGTGCGTTTTGCCCAAGGCACAATTTTGAAGGTATGAGGGTCAGGAACAGCCACAAGATTTGGCGCACCTGTCATCTGGGACATGTCTAAGCTCCCACCGGGAACGAAGGGGTTAAATACTATTGCACCACCAGTATCAAACAGGAATGTCCCTGTGCTGATTTGCATACCGTTTTCTAAGGCGCTTAAAAACGCTTGGGGTAAGAGTGACTTACTGCGAACAATGCCATGCTGGTCTGCCCAAGCGGTACGAATCAACAATAGATCCCGTTCTTTGACAACAGCCTTAATCTTTTCAGCTGCTTCTTTTTGGATTTCTGTCCACAGGTGATGACGCTCAATAAATCCAGGTTTTTTCATTTGGATTGCCTAATCAAGTTCAACTGCTTGTGCTATCAGGTTGAAATTAGCTTTCATCAGCCGCTTCCACTCTTGGTAATAACCGCGAATTGCTAACTCATCTGTTAAGTAAGTCGGCGTTAAAAAATAAACCTATGTAACAAAGTGTAAAGTCAGTAAAGAGCTTATAAATGAATCGTTACAGGGTTTTACAAAACTCAACATACCTTGGTTTTATCGTGCCGATTTACTTAATCAGTTTGTTTCCTGTTTATGTTAAGTACTTGGACAGAATTAATTACATAAATATGTAATAAAATATATTTAGAAAATCAAGTTCTTTATTAATCAGGATTTAATATGATATTCCTGCGAGAAATAAATCCTCTTTCACTTAAATTGTTAGAACGAATTTATCGCCAAAGCCGATATCATCAAGTGCGTCAAAGAGCGCATTGTCTGATTTTAGCAACACAAGGGGTAAAATTAGAAAAACTGATAATAATTTTTCAAGTAACTTATAAGACCATTTATAACTGGTTTGAGCGCTGGGAACTAGAGGGAATGAGGGGATTATATAACAAAGCAGGAAAAGGCCGTAAATCAACATTTGATTCTGAACAAAAATCCCAAATTAAGGAGTGGACTACTCAAGAGCCAAGACAATTGAAACAAGTGGTCAAAAAAGTAAAAGATTCCTGGGGAATTGAAACCAGTACGAAAACAATTAAAAGAATAATAATAAAAACGTTAAAAATGAGTTGGCATCGTATGCGACGAGCAGTAGGAGGTGAGCCAAACCTGATAGAATACAAGGAAAAACGGGCAAAAATAGAAGAATTTAAGCGATTAGATGATCAAGGACAGATTGATTTGTATTACTTAGATGAAACAGGATTTTGTCTGATTCCATCGGTTCCTTATGGATGGCAGAATATCGGAGAATATTTAAATATTAAGAGTCGTCATAGCCGGAGATTAAATGTTTTAGGAATAATGAACAGAAAGAATGATTTAAAAACTTATACTTCATTTCAAAGTATTAATTCTGATGTACTTATTGCTTGTATAGATGCTTTTTTCCTACAGTAGACAAACCAACAGTCATTGTAATGGATCAATCATCTATTCATACTAGTAATGCTATTTTTGATAAAATTGAAGAATGGAAAGAGCGTAATATTATTATATTTGAATTACCATCTTATTCTCCTGAATTAAATTTAATTGAAATTTTATGGAGATTTATGAAATATGAATGGATTGAAATAGATGCTTACTATAGTTGGGAAACCTTTGTCGGATTTATTGAAAAAATTCTGAAAGAATTTGGTAAAAATTATGTAATTAATTTTGTCTAACTACTTACTTGAGTTTTTGTGTTCCTGATAAAATGTTCTACATCATCAAATAACCTGATTCCAGATGCAATCCCATAATTTTCGTTCTGATGGCGACGAAGCCCTCGAATCAGTCCTGATCTAAATTAAAAGCAAAATAGTTGAGCGATTATTCCTTGAGCAAAATTTATCCAGAAGTAACTTGCTCCTAGCACATAAAATAGTTCTAATTCTTCATAAAAAAGATATTATACTGCGAGATTATACTGAATTTCGTATGCAAACTAGACTATTTATCTGAAATTCTCTGCCTTAATTTAAAAGGCTGGATAAATCAAAATCTTTAGTTTTAGTCTTGATCCCTAATATTTTTTAGCTAAAATATATATGTAACCACTCTAAAGATTATTTAAATATATGACAAGATTATAAAAATATCCTAAAGTTTCTTTTTTCCTTGGGATCGCTGAAACCTATACAAAATAATGGCTTTTTGGCTTTTATGTGTATTTACATATAGAAGCAAAATATAAGGATGAAATTCAGCCGGAAACGACACTAAAGATAAATCCAAATGAAACCCATCAAATTTTTAGCATCTGCCTGTAG
>NZ_JBTYKD010000325.1:0-5257 GCF_054880495.1 Nostoc sp. | reverse complement strand
TGTCGCTGCTAGCCTCAACAACCTAGCGGCACTCTACAACTCCCAAGGCAGATACAGCGAAGCCGAACCCCTTTACATCCAAGCTTTAGCACTCACGCGCAAACTGCTGGGAGAAGAACATCCATCTGTCGCACTTAGCCTCAACAACCTAGCGTCACTCTACAAATCCCAAGGCAGATACAGCGAAGCCGAACCCCTTTACATCCAAGCTTTAGCACTCAGGCGCAAACTGCTGGGAGAAGAACATCCATCTGTCGCCACTAGCCTCAACAACCTAGCGGGACTCTACGAATCCCAAGGCAGATACAGCGAAGCCGAACCCCTTTACATCCAAGCTTTAGCACTCAGGCGCAAGCTGCTAGGTGAAGAACATCCATCTGTCGCCACTAGCCTCAACAACCTAGCGTTACTCTATGACTCCCAAGGCAAATACAGCGAAGCCGAACCCCTGCTCATCCAAGCTTTAGCACTCTGGCGCAAACTGCTGGGAGAAGAACATCCATCTGTCGCCACTAGCCTCAACAACCTAGCGGGACTCTACTACTCCCAAGGCAGATACAACGAAGCCGAACCCCTTTACATCCAAGCTTTAGCACTCACGCGCAAACTGCTGAGTGAAGAACATCCATCTGTCGCCTCTAGCCTCAACAACCTAGCGTATCTCTACAACTCCCAAGCCAGATACAGCGAAGCCGAACCCCTTTACATCCAAGCTTTAGATATTTTAGAGCGACGGTTAGGTGTAAATCATCCTAATACTGTTACTGTTCATGAAAGTTTAGCTTATCTACGCGATCGCCTCCCCCCAAATCCAGAATAAGCTAGTTTTGTGGAAAGCATACCGTGATAAAACTGAAAAGCGCGTTAGCGAAGCTCACCGTTCGCGCAGCGTCTCGTAGAGAAGGTATCGCCTAGACTAAAATTCATATTGATTAAGTAAAAATGCCTGATTACTTATTCAAAAGCAGCTTTTACTTTCTCAAAAGCAGCTTTTAATCTCGCATTTTAGTGTTTTCCACAAACAAAAGCAGCTTTTCTTTCTTCAAAAGCAGCTTTTAATTTCGCATTTTAGTGTTTTCCGCAAACAAAAGCAGCTTTTACTTTCTCAAACCCCAGTTTGCTTATTCATTTAAGTAATTCACGCATTCATTTTGGTATATCATTGAGCCGAAAGCTTGCGATCGCAACAGAGGTTACATTCGTTTGTTTTCCTTTTTCTAAATTTCATCCAAATTGATCATATGGGCTGATATATCTCCAACCGAAGTTACAGCCTAATATGTTAAAGCTTCTGTTATCTGGTTGAATTGATGACACGCCCTAGTATTTTTGTATCGCAACAACGCTACTCACCCCTAGACCGAGAGTAGTAGGGGCACAGCAATGCTGTGCCCCTACCGCGTGGTCTATTTACCTGAAAATAGCTGTAAAACAGCAGCGAACATCTTTGTCAAAATACTGAATCATAAAATGGGAAAATAAGGGTGAGCAATAGCACCCCCAAATTTGCAGGGCTATTTACTCAAGACAAACGCGGATCTTCCTATGCCTAATTCTCAATGCCCCATACCCGATTTTCAGGACAGATAATCAGCAACTTTAATCAGTCAAATTTATGACTTCAACCCTTCCCTCTCAAACTCGGAAGCCGCCTACTCAAGCAATAGGAGCCAAAATTTTCCACTCCTGTAACATAATTAGTTTGTTTATCATGCTCACGAGTGGACTACAAATTTACAACGCCAACCCTGTTTTTGGTGGACGTGCAGGTTTGCACATTCCTCCAATATTTACCTTAGGAGGTTGGCTCGCAGGAGGTAGACACTGGCATTTCGCAGCAATGTGGCTATTCTCGCTGAATCTCTTGTGGTATGGAATTTACGTTTTAATTACCCGGCGCTGGCGACATCGGTTTATAGGTGCCAATGACTTCAAAGCATTACAAAAAAGTCACAATTCCCAACGTTTAATTTATGCTTGGCATCGTATTGCCTATACAGCAATTATTCCTATTTTGCTGCTGGCATTATTTACAGGAATAGGAATGTATAAACCTGCTCAATTTCCCTGGATTGTGGATCTGTTTGGCAATTGGCAAGCATTGCGAATTGTTCACTTTTCCTCAGTGCCGATGGTTATCGTATTTGCAGTGATTCACTCTCGATTAGGGCAAAAAGCTGGAGGCACTCAACTAACAGAATCGATGTTTTGGTAAATGAACAACTCTAGGGATATATGAGGAAGAATAACTCCTGTACAGACGCAATTAATCACGTTTCTTTTAACTCCTATGAACTAGCTATTTAAGCTTTTTTAAAACCGAAAAATATGAACTTTTCTGATAAATTGAATTCTAATATCTTGCGAAATCAAAGCTTACTGTTTGTCGGACTTGATCCGAATCCAGAGATGATGCCTGTGCGTTATGAATCTCAAGAACTCATCGCTGGTTTGGAGAAGTGGTTACAATTCATTATTACAGAAACTTCTGATTACATTTGTGCCTATAAACCGACACTTGGCTTTTACGAAGCGTTAGGTATTCCAGGTTTAGAACTACTGTACAAAACTTTAGCAGCTATTCCAGCCCACATCCCAATTATTTTAGATGCCAAACACAGTGACCTAAATACTAGTACTATCTTTGCCCGGACTGTATTTACAGAATGGCAGGTGGATGCAATCACTCTCAGTCCTTATACAGGACAAGATCATGTAGCACCTTTTTTGGTTTATCCTGATAAAGCGGTGTTTATTTTATGCTGTACTTCTAATCGAGGTGCAGAAGCTTTACAGCAATATCCTACGAAGGAATCACCCCTTTATTTACAAGTAGTAAAAGAATCAAAAACCTGGGGGACTCCAGAACAATTAGGTTTGGAAGTGGGAACTACAAACCCTGAAGTTTTAGCACTTATTCGAGCAATTGCTCCCGAACGAATTATTATGGCGCGTAGCATCTGGGCGGAAGGTCAAAACCTGAAGCAAATTTTAGAAGCAGGCTTGAATGCTAACGGTGATGGTTTGCTGATTCCTGTTCCTCAAGATATGTTGGAAAATACACAACTATCTGAGAAAGTCCAGTCTTTACGCGCAGAAATTAATCAAATCAAAGCTGAAATTATTCACGAAAATTCAACTTGTTCTGTGTGGTTTCCTGATGTTTGTTTGCTAAATCAGCACCCCCAACAGGATTTAATTTTACAACTTTATGACATTGACTGTATTATGTTTGGCAGCTTTGTCCAAGCATCAGGAGCAATATTTCCTTATTATGTAGACTTACGCAAGATTATTTCCAATCCCCAAGTTTTTAATCAAGTTCTGACTGCATATCAGGATATTTTGAAGAACCTCAATTTTGATAGATTAGCAGGTATTCCCTACGGTTCTTTACCCACAGCTACTGGTTTAGCTTTGCGCCTTAATTGTCCGATGATTTTCCCCCGTAAAGAGGTGAAGGCACACGGAACTCGGAGAGTAATTGAGGGTAACTTTCATCCTGGTGAAACGGTTGTGGTAGTTGATGATATTCTGATTAGTGGCAAAAGTGTTATGGAAGGGGCAGATAAGTTGAAATCAGCAGGATTAAATGTTAATGACATTGTGGTATTTATCGACCATGAACAAGGGGTGAAACATAGGTTACAACAAAATGGTTATCTCGCTCATGCGGTTTTAACTATTTCGGAAATTACTAATACTCTGTATCAAGCAGGGCGAATAACTGAGGAGCAATTTTTAGCCTTTGCTGAAAGTTAGTAGTCGGAATAATGGGGAGTAGGCTTGCCGTGAGCGTAGCTGAATGTGAGTGGGGGAAGATTTTTCTTATTTACTTCCCCTTGAGCATATTTAATTTCCAGGTTCAATCTAATAACTAGAATAATTTTGATTTCTAAATTGATTATGAATTTTCCACTGAATCAACTACTTAGATGGTTAGTTTTTACGCTGCTATTTCCTTCAGTGTTTCTCAATGCTTGGCTAGCATTTTTGCTTGTTAAAAACTTTCAACCTGTCGTCACAATTCTTCTCTTGGCTACTTTGCTTGCATTCGTTTTAAACTATCCTGTTTCGATTCTCCAACAGCGAGGAGTTAAACGCGGCTATGCAGTAACATTAGTTTTTATATTAGCATTAGTAATTTTTGTTGCTCTGGGTATCACTTTAGTACCCATTGTTTTAGAGCAATTTAATGAGATGGTGAAAGTGCTTCCCCAATGGATTGATTCTAGCGAAGAAAAACTTCAGATTTTAAATGATTGGTTTTTTAGGCATCAATTAAATGTAAATTTAAGTCAGTTATTAACACAAATAACCAACAAATTGCCCAATGAATTAGAGTTTGTTTCGGATAAACTTTTAAGCATTATCAGAGATACAATTGATAGTATTTCTCAGTCATTAATTACGGTAGTGCTGACTTTTTATCTATTGTTAGATGGTCCAAGAATTTGGAAGGGGATATTTAAAAAGTTACCTGGAAGTTTTGCTCAGAAGGTAAGTGAATCTATTCAACAAAACTTTCAAAATTACTTGATTGGTCAGGGAACTTTAGCTTTGCTGATGGGAGTTTCAGAAACATTAATGTTTTTAGTTTTTCAAGTCCAGTTTGCTTTACTGTTTGGTTTAGCAGTTGGGCTTTTGAGCTTAGTTCCTTTTGGTGATGTCATTAGTCTAATTGTAATAATTTCAATATTAGCCATACATGATTTTTGGCTAGCAGTGAAAGTTTTTGCGGTAGCTGTTGTCATTGATCAGTTAATTGATCAGGCGATCGCACCGCGTCTTTTAGGTAAATTTACTGGACTTAGACCAATATGGGTATTAGTTGCTTTGCTTGTAGGAACCAATGTTGGTGGAGTCTTGGGTTTACTAGTCGCGGTACCTGTGGCTGGTTTTATTAAAGATATAGCAGATGGTTTTTCTAAATCTGGTGATTCTGATAATACTGTTGATGGTGAACCAGCATCAGAACTG
This sequence comes from Nostoc sp., assembly GCF_054880495.1. NCBI lineage: Bacteria > Bacillati > Cyanobacteriota > Cyanophyceae > Nostocales > Nostocaceae > Nostoc > Nostoc sp. The sequence continues at coordinate 277 of NZ_JBTYKD010000325.1, read as the reverse complement.
TTGGCAGAGGAGTCAATATCGTAATGAGTTTGTTGATAAAAAGTGTCCTGCTGACTTCTTCGTGTTGTAGAGACACCCTATTCATCAATTTCTAGATCCGCATACTGGGTAAACGAGCCTAAGTCGTGAAGTTCACCAGAACTTGCCTACAGTTGTGGGTAGCTGGGTATTGCCCACTAAAAAGAAAATTGCATAAAAAAACCCTAGCATTTCTACCAGGGGTAAGATATAATACCATTTCACTTGATGTTTGTCAGAGATGCTTCTACTTAGATAA
>NZ_JBTYKD010000324.1:0-19578 GCF_054880495.1 Nostoc sp. | reverse complement strand
AACATTTCCCCGATTTTTGTAACCTTGAGCATCCTGAGGATTAATCACAATGACTTTGGTGTAATCAGCAACAGCTAAATCCCATTTTTTCTGCTTAGTGTAAAGATCCCCCCGATTGTTGTAAGCTAGGGCCAACCGAGAATTAATCGCAATGGCTTTAGTATAATCAGCTAGTGCTAAATCCCATTTTTTCTGCTTAGTGTAAAGATCCCCCCGATTGTTGTAAGCTAGGTCTAACTGAGGATTAATCGCAATGGCTTTGGTGTAATCAGCCAGCGCTCCCTGATAATCTTTCAAATCAGAACGGACACCGCCCAGCACTAAGTAGGCTTGTGGATTATCAGGTTCGAGTTTAATTGCTTGATTAATATCAGCTAGTCCGCCTTGAGTATCTTTCAAGATATAGCGGCTAGCACCCCGCAAGACGTAAGCAAGAGCAAATTTAGGCTGGAGTTTAATCGCTTGATTTAAATCTGAAAGCGCTCCCTGATAATTTTTCATCTGATAGCGTACAGCAGCCCGCGCTGAGTAGACATCAATATTATCAGGCTGTAATTTAATTACTTGATTGTAATCAGCCAGCGCTCCCTGATAATCTTTAAGCTGATAGCGTAAACCACCCAGCATTAAGTAGACTTGTGGATTATCCGGTTCGAGTTTAATTGCTTGATTAATATCAGCTAGTCCGCCTTGAGCGTCTTTCAACATATAGCGGCTACTACCCCGCAAGACGTAAGCAAGAGCAAAGTCAGGCTGGAGTTTAATCCCTTGATTGAGATCAGATAGTGCCCCTTGATAATCTTGTGACTGAAGGTGTATAAGACTTCGCATGAAGTAGTTAAAATAAAACGGCTGAATCTGAATCGCCTTATCAATTGTTGCTAGCGCCTCTGGATAGCGTTGTAAGTTGAACAATATCAAACAACGAGATAAATAAAGGCTCCCATCGTCGTCATTAGATTCAATAGCTTTGTCAATGGCTGCTAAAGCCAAGGCATATTTTTTTAAGTCTGATAATAGACTACTTTTTTCCTTCCAAGCTTCATAATAATCAGGTTTTAGCATAGTTGCTTTATCAAGAGCAGCTAAAGCTTTTTCAGGATCTTTACTTTCAGTTTTACGTAGTGCTGCACCAAGAACCAAATAAGCTTGATAAAAATCTGGTTTACGTTTAACAGTTTCTTGTAAAACAGATATTGTTTCTGAAATTTTTTTAATGCGCCACATTTGATTTGCATATTGAAACAAATCATTTTCACTAGCATCTGCTGATGGTTTTTTGATCGCAAATAATGGATGATTCGCCAACAAAGCAATTTCTGAATCCTTGATGCTTGGTGGCTTAGTGCTAACCACTTTTAATGATTCCTTCTTCAGCCCTGCTTGTGTAGCTAAACTTAAAATGCTACTACTGGGTACTCCATATCCAAAACCTATTTCAGTTTGGCTGATTTTTCTATTTTCAATACCTGCATTAATCCCAATCACTTGTCCACTAACATCTAGCACTGGTCCACCACTCATTCCAGGTAGTGACAAATTGGAATATGCTAGTCTATAGCCTCCCTCTACGAATGCCTGAAACAAAGGATTACTTTCCGCATAAAAAACTAATCTTTCTCCGGCTGAAAGGTATCCAGGAGATAGTTTTCGCTTACCTTTATCCTCTCCTGGAAATCCAGATATAAATACCCATGTTTCTATATTGCCAAAATTAGAGCCGTTATATTTAGAAGATAGCTCTCCCAAGGAAAGATTATATTTAGAAATTGTGGCGACAGAGTAAGTTTGATTACTAGTAAATTTAACCAAAGCTGCATCTATTCCCTCTGGTTTAAATATATTCTCTTGCTGCACTGCGTAACGCTTACCATCAGGGGTAACAATTTCGTAATTGTCGGGATTCTTGACTACATGACGTGCAGTAGCTACATAGTAAGTTTGTCCTTGTTTTGCAATAATTACTCCTGAACCATTCCCGTTATTTTTGGAGTCAATCTGCACGGTAATCTCTTGGGCAATATTATCAACTTTATCAATAAATGTGTTACTTGCTGGTTTTGTCGCTTGTTCCTGATTGCGCCACTGTGGAGGAATAATTGCTAAGTTAGGTGCAACTTTTGCTAAAGTTTGAATGGGGACTGCAAAACTTAGTTGTCGCAATTGCTGAAGTTGTGCGGCACTGGGTTTTGTACCATCTTGATAGGCATAAGCATCAGTTAAAATGGCATTGTTTGTTAATCCATTTATCCCGATTAATTCACCAGATTGATTTAATAAAGCCCCTCCACTCATTCCTTGTCTAACTTCGTTGGTATAACCAATTTGATAACCCCCAACTAATGGTTGAGTAGATAATAGGGAGGTTTTGCCATTACTGATAACTAATTTTTTGCTATCATCAGGAAACCCAGCAGCAAATACTTCTTGATTTTCTGATACATTTGAGGTAGTAGCTAAAGGTACAATTTGATAGTTTTCTTGGGATTGAAACTGCAAGACGGCTAAATCATTACCTTTTAAAGAATCACCTTTACTAATAACTGTAGCTGTATATATTTTTTCATCAGGTGTTTGAATTCTAGAACTTCCCTTATTGCTGATAACATGGGCGTTGGTAAGGACGGTGTAAGTTTGCCCTTGTTTACTAATTAATACTCCACTTCCACCCTTGCTGTTACTCAATACTTTGACGGTTATGGCTTGGGCTAGTTGACGAATTCCTTCTGAGGATAGAGAGTTATTTGCCAATACAGAAGTAGGTTGATTAGCTACTTGCTGGGATGTCGCAGCGTCGGTGATTGTTAGTAGGAAGCAAGTGCTTAAGATGGCGAGAATCAACGAATTGAATTGGTTCATTTTTGTATTTAGATAAAATTCCGGCATTCCTGAATAGGAATATAAATTTTTCTTTGCCTCTCTGCGTGAGTTTTTCATACCTTCAATCAGCAACGCGAAATTTCAGTATTTTGTAGAAAATCGTGGTGAATTAAGGGTTGATTTTGAAACGCAGAGGAACGCAAAGGTCGGCGCAGAGGGTAGGCAGAGTTTTATTTAGCCAAAATTGATCTTATTCCTTCTCAACGGGGGCTGTTTGCAGAAACTTCTTGATGTCAATTTTGTAGTAGACTGGTTCTTGTTTAGAACTATGCTCTAGTGGTTTAGTACCACGTCCTCTAAGAATGTCTTTGAGGTCATCGAGAATCTGTAGAGGATCATCTTGAGGTCGTAGAGTTAGCAGTGTGGTATCACAAGCAGCGTCTTCTTTTTTGGCTGTGCAAATTACTGGTTGATTATTGACTGTACCATTGGCGATATAAGCCAGACTTTGATTGTTGTAAGCAGTCTGGAATCGAGAGGATACTAGTTCACACCGTTCTTCTGGGGTAACAGTCTTACTATTAAACCATGCATATTTCCAACGTATAATGGCAATTTTGCCCCGTTCTGTCCAAGCGTAAGTAGTGGGGAAGCGCAGATTAGTTGCTTGGTCGTAACCCGAAGCACAGATAAAACGAACCTCATCATCAGCTTTCGCTTGACTAGGTATAGAAGTGATACAACCAGCAGTCAAAGCACAGCCAGTCAGTAAAGAAACGATTGGTTTTAGTTGCATAATTTTTCTCCTGAAATCCTGAAAAACAAGGCTTTTGGAATAATTGCGAATTGGATATTTTCTCACAACCAGTACAATTAGTACAGATAAAAATCAAATTTGATTCTTAAGATTCATCTTAAAATCAAATTTACACACAACTGCATCTTTGATAAAAAATTCATCTATTTCAGTTGCACAGCTATTAATGTGAAGTTTTCTTCACCATTTTCAGTATCTATCTGAGACTTGCTAAACTAAATATGGAATTTTTGCATGACAACTACTTCTTTTATTGTTATCCCCATTTTTTTAGTTGGAGAAATATAACTCTGACTTTTCACGTTCTATGGAAAAGCCCACGAAAAAACTAACCTCCTAAACGCCTTCTCGCATCGGGAAGGGTAAAAATTTAAAGTCTCTCTCCTTTTAGGAGAGAGATTTAGAGAGAGGTTTTTCAGATACCGTGAAAAGTCAGAAATACAATTGCCACTAAAACAATCTAATCTTGGGAAGTGCCAGAAAGTCAAGTAACCAAAAAATTCCTGATTAATTTGAAGCATCACTTATTAGTGAAAACTATGTTTATCGAATTTATATATTCTTTGATTTGGGTGAAATGCGAAATAATGGTATCATTCGTAGCAAAAGTTGGGTGTCATGGTACTTATTTAAGCAAAAGTTGCTATCTATAACCCCGACTTCTTGAAGAAATTGGGGTTATGGATCTAGCTTAAGAGGATGTTTTAAAAGTAGTTAGCTGTGACTTTAATCGAATTATTACCCCCCTTAATCCCCCCTTATAAAGGTGGGAAACAAGAAAATCCGGTTCCCTCCCCTTTATAAGGGGAGGGTTAGGGTGGGGTAAAGAAATATTTGATACATCAATCATGACTTTTAAAACATCCTCTAAGTAAGTGCCATTTCACACTAATTATGATTTACTACTGTAGTTAAAATAGACGAATGATAACGATAAAAATGCTGATCAATCAAGAAAAGTTTGAAAATATATATCAGAATGAATTAACGCCGAAACAAAAGAAAGTATTGCCTTTATTTTTAGCTGGACAAACGGATGAACACATAGCCAGAGAACTTGGCGCTACGCATCGTTCTACAGCTAGTCATCAACTCAGAAATATATCTACTAAATTTGGTTTTCCTCCTGAAACTGAACCAGATTATCGTTGTAATCTGATTGAAATGTTTGCCAAATATAAGCCAGAGTTAGTTAGTGTTAAAGCTTTAGAAAAATGTGGGCTTATCATCCAGAATATTCGCTTCCCAGAAGGTCTGGAACCACTAAATTCTGCTTTTTATCAAGAACGTTCTCCTACTGAATCTTGTTGTTATACTGCTATTAAAGAACCTGGCGCACTAATTCGGATTAAAGCACCTAAGCAGATGGGTAAAACTTCGCTGCTGAAGAGAATTATGGCTGAAGCCAAAAAAAGTAGTTATAGTACGGTTTATTTGAATTTTAGTTTAATAGAAAAAAATAAATTTACTAACGCTAATGATTTTCTCCGCAGTTTTTATGCTTATGTGATTAATCAATTACCTTCAGCACCTCCGTTAACAGTCTGGGATACAGACACTCCCAGTATGGTGAACTGCACTTTAACATTTTACAGATTGCTAAAACAATTAGATGGGGTTTTAGTTTTAGCTTTAGATGAAGTAGATAAATTATTTGAATTTCCAGAAATTTATGAAAACTTTTTTCCGATGTTACGTAATTGGAATGAAAATGCTAATGAGTCAGAAACATGGGAGAAATTGCGAATACTAGTAGCACATTCTACAGAAGATTATGGTCGCTTAGATATTAATCAATCTCCTTTTAATATCGGTTTACCAGTTAAATTGGAAGAATTTACTGAAGAACAAGTGAAGAGTTTAGCTATCCGACATGGATTAGATAGTAAAAATATTCTTCCGATTATGTCTTTAGTGGGGGGACATCCTTATTTGGTGCGGTTAGCACTTTATTATTTGGTATGTCAGGATGCAACTATTGGAGAATTGCTGCAAGAGGCTACTACAGATAAAGGGATTTATACTGAACACTTACGCCGACATTTAGAGACTCTCCAAGAAAATCAAGAATTAGCAAGAGTATTTAAAGAAATAGTGACTAATATTCAAGGAATTAAAGTAGAGCGAAAAAATCGGCAAATTTATCAATTAGATAGTATGGGAATGATTAAATTTAGCAATAATTTTGTAATGCCACGCTGTAGATTGTATCATGAATATTTTGGCGTAGGCGTAGCCCGCCGCAGGCATCGCTTGTAATTAAATCTAAACGAACTGCCAATACGACAAGGGCGCAGAGGGAAAATGGGATTTAGTAACTATTATAAAGTCGGTGGTAGTTTAAATGCTAATCATCGCACCTATGTAGTCAGAAAAGCAGATGCACAAATCTTTGAACTGCTGAAAGCTGGGGAGTATTGTTTTGTGTTTAACTCACGTCAGATGGGTAAATCTAGTTTGCGAGTTCAAACAATCAAAAAACTTAGAGCAGTAGGAATCAAATGTGCTTCTATTGATTTAACTATTCTTGGTAGTCACACCAGCCCAGAAAAATGGTACAAAGGTTTTGCTAATCAGTTGTTATCTAGTTTTGAAATAGATGATATAGATTTTAATAGCTGGTGGTTACAGCATGACTCTTGGACGGAGGTACAGAGATTAAACTTACTTTTAGAGTCATTATTACTGAATAAATTTACCTCTAATATTATCATTTTTATCGATGAAATTGATAGTTTAATCAAAAGTAAATTTAAAGATGATTTTTTTGCTTTAATTCGCGCTTGTTATAATCTCCGGGCTGAATCTCCAAAATATGAACGTCTAACTTTTTGTTTGCTTGGGGTAGCGACACCAGGAGATTTAATTCAAGAAAGAGAACGCACGCCGTTTAATATTGGTAGTTCAATAGAATTAACTGGGTTTAGCTTTGCAGAAGCAAAAGATGCTTTAATTCCAGGGTTAGAAAGTAGGGTAGAACATCCAGAAGCAGTGTTACAAGATGTGTTAGATTGGACTGCTGGACAACCTTTTCTTACTCAGAAGTTATGCAGTTTAATTGTACAAGAAACAGAAAATAGCTATGGTAGTGTTAATGAATTAGTTGATAATTATATCATCAAAAATTGGGAATCACAAGATGAACCAGAGCATTTACGAACAATCCGCGATCGCATTCTCCGAAATGAGCAAAAAGCTGCCAGATTACTAGGATTATATCACCAAGTTTTACACTCAAGCAAGGGAGTTTTGATAGATGGCAGTCAAGAGCAAACAGAATTAAGACTCTCAGGTTTAGTAGTTAAAAAAGACGGTTATTTAAAAGTATATAATTCTATCTATCAAGCCGTTTTTAATCGAAGTTGGCTCAAACAAGAATTAGACAAACTCCGTCCCTATAGTGCAGCAATTAATAACTGGTTAAATTCCCAACATGAACCATCCGGGCTATTGCAAGGTAAAGCCTTAGATGAAGCGCTAGCCTGGGCGGTTGGTAAAAGTTTAAGTAATTTAGATTATGAGTTTTTACAAGAAAGTCAGAAAGTTGCTACAGAATTACAAATTGAGGTAAATCAGAAATTAGCAGAAGCTACTCAAAAATTAATTAAAGCTAATCTAACCGTTAAGCGAAAGTTAGCTGATGCAAATAAAAAAGCAAAATACATAGTTTGGATTGGAGGAACTATCGCAATTATCCTCATATTAATAAGTGTGATTGTGGGACAAAATCAATTGCAAACAGCCAAAGAAGCTACAAGAGTTACACAAGTTGGCTATAACGCTGCACAGCAATTTCAATCTAAACAACTTGAAGCTTTACTTTTAGCTATGAAGGCTGGAGAAGATTTAAAACATCTGGTAAAAAATCAGTCTTCTTTGGGAGAATATCAAACAATTAGTCCCTTGTCGGCTTTACTAAATATTCTCGTGAACATTCATGAATATAATCAATTTGATAGTGGACAAACAACAGTCAATAATCTAGCTTTTAGTCCTGATGGCAAAATCATTACTTCTGGTGGTAATGATGGTAGTGTTAAATTGTGGAATCAGAATGGAACTGCGATCGCTACTCTTTCTGGTCATAAAAATCAGCTAAAAAGTATTAGTTTTAGTCCTAATGGCAAAATTATTGCTTCGGCTAGCCAAGACGGAACTATTGAACTTTGGCGGCAAAATGGTACTTTCATTAAAACCCTGTTTGGACATCAAAGTTTGGTAGTTAGTGCTACTTTTATTTCTGATAAAACTATCGTCTCTATCAGCAAAGATGGCACTGTAAAATTCTGGCAGATAGATGGTAGTTTTATTAAAACTATCTCACTCAAAAGTAATGAAATCACCAGCGCTACTATCAGCCATAATGGTGAAATTCTTGCTGTTGGGAATGAAAAAGGAAAGATTGAACTATGGAAAAGCGATGGTACTTTCATCGCAACTATTGATGGGCATAATGGTTGGGTGACAAGCATTATTTTTAGTCCTGATGGAGAAAAAATTGCTTCTGGTAGTGATGATAAAACTATTAAACTTTGGAAACTTGATGGTACTTTAATTAGAACTTTCGAGGGGCATACAGGTAGGATAAATACTCTCAGTTTCAGCCGTAATGGTAAAATAATCGCTTCTGGTAGTAGTGACCAAACTGTAAAAATCTGGCAACTAGATGGTACTCTAATTAATAACCTAGTTGGACATGGCGATTCAGTCGCTAATGTGAGTTTTAGCCCTGATGACAAAATCATTGCTTCTGGTAGTAACGACGGAATTGTGAAACTATGGAAGTTGAACGCAGATATGATGACTACATTAACTGGGCATAAACGCGGGATAACCAGCCTCAATTTTAGCCCTGATAATAAAATAATTGCTTCTGGCGGTGACGATGGTATTGTGAAACTATGGCAGCGAAATGGAACTTTCATTGCTAACCTCCCAGGAGATCAAGGTTGGGTAAATAGTATCAGTTTTAGCCCCGATAGTAGAACTATTGCCGTTGTAACTGATGAAGTAATTGCTAAAATTTGGCAGCAGAATGGTACTCTAATTCATCTTCTGACTGAGTACAAAGGGGTAGCAAGTCTTAGTTACAGTCCTAATCAAGAAATGATTGCTTTTGGTACTGACAAAGGATCTATTAAACTTTTGAAGTCGGACGGAACTTTAATTAAAACCTTCGGTGAACATAAAAATTGGGTAACAAGTGTCAGTTTTAGCCACGATGGTAGAATTATTGCTTCTGGTGGCGATGGCGAGGATAAAACTATCAAACTTTGGCACTTAGATGGAACTTTAATTACTACTCTAACTGGACATAGAAAGGGTATTAATAGTATCATTTTTAGTCCTGACGACAAAATTATAGCTTCAGGAAGTACAGATCAAACTATCAAACTTTGGAAAAAAGATGGGACTTTAATTACTACCCTGACTGGACATAATGATTCAGTAAATAGTGTCAGTTTCAGTCCCGATGGAGAAATTATAGCTTCTGGAAGCACAGATAAAACTATCAAACTTTGGAAAAAAGATGGAGTTCCCATTACTACATTGATTGGACATAAAGGTTCAGTAACCAGTATCGGTTTTAGCCCCGATGGAAAAACTCTTGCCTCTGCTAGTAAGGATGGTAAGGTAATTTTATGGAGTTTGCAGTTAGATGATTTACTAGCACAGGGATGTCAATGGCTCCAAGACTATTTTGTAACTCATCCTGAAGCTCGAAATAGTTTGTGCCCATAATTAACGGAATCGTCAAGTTTGAATTATGAAATAATAATTAATCATAAATTAGCATGACAGAGAAATGGCTTTCTATTGTCGGCATTGGGGAAGATGGATTGCAGGGATTAAGCGCGATCGCTCGTTCTCTAGTCGATCAAGCTAAAGTAATTGTAGGAGGCGATCGCCATTTAGCAATGCTCCCTACAGATGACCAACGTGAGAAACTAGTCTGGGCATCTCCGATTAGTGTTTCAGTTGAGGAAATCATCCAGCGTCGGGATCAGTCGATTTGCGTACTCGCAAGCGGCGATCCGATGTGTTACGGCATTGGTGTTACCTTGATGCAGCGAATTCCAGTCTGCGAAATGACGATTATCCCTGCACCTTCAGCCTTCAGCCTCGCCTGTGCCAGGGTGGGATGGTCTTTAACTGAGGTGGAAACGTTGAGTTTAAATGGTCGTCCATCCTCCCTACTCCACTCTTACATCTATCCAAAAGCGCAGCTGTTGATTTTGAGCCAGGGGAAGGACACACCCGCCATTGTTGCCGAAATTTTGACAAATCGCGGCTATGGTGGCAGTAAAATCACCGTCTTAGAGCGTATGGGCGGCACTCAGGAAAGAATTGTGTCAGGTACGGCTGCATCCTGGAGTGAAACTGAAGTTGCTGCTTTGAATGCGATCGCAGTTTATTGTATTCCTGATGCTGGGGTTGTCCCTTTACCAAAGTTACCAGGATTACCAGATAACGCCTACCACCATGATGGACAGTTAACGAAGCGTGAAGTTAGGGCAATCACCTTGGCAGCTTTGGCACCCACACCGGGAGAATTATTGTGGGATGTTGGCGCGGGTTGCGGCTCAATTTCTATTGAATGGATGCGGAGTCATGCTCGTTGTCGGGCGATCGCGATCGAACAAAATTCTTCTAGACTACTATATATTGCTGATAATGCCGCCACTCTCGGTACTCCAAATCTGCAAATCATTGAAGGTAAAGCGCCCCACGCTCTGAAAGACTTGCCAGCACCAGATGCGATTTTTATTGGTGGTGGGGTGACAGCAACGGGACTTTTTGATGTCTGCTGGGAAGCATTGCGATCGGGTGGGCGTTTGGTGGCAAATGTGGTGACGGTAGAGGGTGAGCAAACCTTATTTCAATGGCATGAACGAGTCGGTGGTGATTTAACTCGTATTGCCATCCAACGGGCGGAACCTATTGGTAAATTTTTGGGCTGGCGAGCAATGACGCCTGTGACGCAATGGGTAGTTGTGAAGTCTGAAAAATTTAAAGAGTAGTAGGACTTACGCAAAATTCTCTCAAAAACCTGATTTGTCGTAGTGGTAATTCATGAATTACCGCTACTTCGGAACTTTTTTACGTAAGTTCTGAGTAGTAAAGACTATAGCGCTTCTGGGTTGAGTGCAATAGACCTCTTGCAACCCACCCCACCCCCAGCCCCTCCCCGCAGGCTCTTAGGGGAGACAAAGCGTAGCTTTGGCGGGGTAGGGTTCTTATTTTTGATTTACAGCTATTTTCAGGTAAATAGACCACGCGGTAGGGGCACAGCAATGCTCATTGGTGTCAACTTAAGGTAGAAGTTAGAGAAGTTAGGCAAGGCATGCTTTCGAGGTTTCACCCTCACAAGAACAGCCCCTCTCCCAATTTTGGGAGAGGGGAGCAAATTCTCTAGTTCCCCGAATCCCAACTTGGGATTCGGGGTTAGGGGATGAGGGCAAAACGCCTTCTCAAAGCAGATTTTTTCTGAAGTTGACACGCATGAGCTTTTTCTGTGCCCCTACGACAGATGTGGTTCAAATATATGAAAACTGCTGTATGCAAGAGGTCTAATGAGCAAATTATTGCCGCGTATAAATATGTTCAAACTTGGTTTTGAGTTTCTCAGTCATCACTGCCAAAGCTACTGCTAATAGAGAAGCAAAAACTGTACCGATCTGACTTGACCCATCTGTAACTATAGCTAAAAGTGCCATTGCGATCGCCACACCAACTAACCCCTGTTTCAGATTATTTATAACTTGATAGGCTCGATTACAAGAACTACAGATCAGTGTGTGTCCCGTAAGTCGGTCTAGCGTCATTGGCTTTTGGTTATACTCGCCATGATTTTCAGCCTGCTTTGATGTAGAATAGCCACGATAAAACGGCAAAGATGCCCCAAATTTATCCAGCCACTTACGGTACTCCAACACAAATGTGTCACTAGTCTTGAGCGGCAAATATACTTCTTTGAGATTTTGTGCTAATCGCTCAATTTCTGTCTGTAGTCCAACAAGAAATACCGAATCTTCATCTAATATTTTATTTTGATGTAAATGTTTGAACCAGCGAGGGTTAAGTTTTTCAGACCATGTTAAAGATCGCCAATATTTTCTGATCAGAACGCGGCACTTTCCCCTGCCTAGAGGAATTGCATATACAGCATTTCCAGAATAAAAACTATTTGCTTGGCTGCCAAATGCATATATCACTAAATTAGGGGCGACGAAATCTATATTAGACCAGTTTGCATTCGGTGTCCGCGTTCTGCGATATCTGCCTCGAATTCCTTTTGCGGAACTCTCGATTATTTCCATTTCTAGCGGTTGGGCGTTTTCTCGTTTAGCATTAATTTCAGTGCGATCGTGGCTGATCGAAACGTGAGCTGGATCTACGGCATTTTCAATAAAATAGCTTTGGTCATAAGGAATATCTGCTACATAATCTAGGCAGATACATTCCGGCTTGTCCAATTCCGCTATGGTTGGGATCAATTCTTCATCAGCAGCTTTCAGTTCGCCAAACCAGACCCAGACTATACCTTGGCGTTCTACAACTTTAAAAGATGGCAAGCAAGCATTGCTAGGAATTTTGGCATCTGTTGGTAACTGGGGAATGTGCAGACATTTGCCATCAGTAGCAAACTGCCAGCCGTGGTATAGGCACTCAATTCTCCCATCGATAATTTGCCCATCCGAGAGTTTAGCAGCGCGGTGGGGACAACGATCTGTTAAACACCCCAATTTGCCATCTTGATTTATGAATAATACAAAAGGTTCATTATAGAGGGAAAAGCTGTGAGGGCGGTCTTTCGCTAAATCTTGCCGGAAGGTTATAGGATACCAGCAGTTTTTCCAGTTAAACTCTTGGCTAATTTCTGGTATCGGGAAAGTGACAAAAGGTTGTTCTATCTCTGGTTTATCAGGAGTAATTGTCATATATTTTCGTTCTTTTTATGGTTTTTAAAATACTATAACAACTGCTTTTTTAGCTGGGTGGCTTATCTATAACTCAATACGCTTCAGGTTCAGTTAAGGAAAGTTATCTATTGAGGCAGGTAGGGGGAGAGAAAAAGGCTTATCTCAAGCATATTCACCTCTAACTCTGATTAAATAGGCAGGTATAAATAAATGAAAGTTTATAGTCAGTGCTATAGTTCTTATGCTGAACGCTCTGAAGTGTTCATAAACAATCGAGTGTACTTTATACTTAATAATTGCACTCACCTAGTTAACATTGTTTAGTGAATGTAAAAAGTACTGAATTTAGATATAAAAATTAATATAACTTAATCATAAAATATATTATATTACCATGGCTTGACATCTAATAGGATGTTTCAAAAGTCACAATTCCTACTAGCCCTGGCGACTGGAAGTCGCGGCTACACAGACAAAACCCACCTGCGTGGGTTAAAAACCTTGATTTTGTATTAGTCCACGGAGGTGGACTTTGCTTGTGTAGTAGCGAATTCTATTCGCCCAATACTTTTCAAACATCATCTAAGATTACAATATCTTACAACCGGAAATATTAATTTCTAACCCACCTTCGGCACCTGGTAATATCAAAAAAGCTAAAAGCTATACTTAAAAAAATAATTTATTTGAGTAGTCAGGGAAACCTAAGATTTGGAAATGAAAGCAACAACCTACAGAAAATTAATAGCAAAGCAACTGAATCCAGATTTTAAATCTGCCGTTGAAGTTGTCGAGATTCCTATTTCACAACCTACTGATAGTCAACTTTTAATTCAAAACAAATTTGCTGGCGTTAATGGTGGCTTTGACACCTTACTTTGTCGTGGTAATGTTCCATATATTAACTCAATTCCTCCCTTTGATCTAGGTGTGGAAGCTGTGGGAAAAGTTGTCGCTATCGCTGAAAATGTTAAAGATTTTCAAATAGATGATGCTGTCATAACTACATTGCGTGGTGGCGGTTATCGAGAATATCAGGTTATCGATGCAAACTTAGCCGTGAAGGTGCAGGAAGCAACGCCAGAATTGCTAACACTAATACCTACAGCTATATCAGCTTTGGTGGCATTGGAACAAGTGGGAGAGATGCGAAGTAATGAAGTGGTTTTAGTGACAGCAGCAGCAGGGGGAACTGGTCATATTGCGGTGCAATTGGCAAAGTTAGCTGGTAATCATGTCATTGGTACTTGTAGTTCTGAGGCGAAGGCAAAGTTACTGAGAGAATTAGGGTGCGATCGCATTATCAACTATCGCACAGAAAATCTCAATCAAATCCTCAAGCAAGAATATCCCAATGGGATTAATCTCGTTTTTGAGTGTGTAGGTAAAGCCGTATTCGATACTTGCGTTGAAAACTTAGCAGTGCGGGGACGCTTAGTAGTCGTTGGTTTTATCTCCGAATACGCAAATAATGTCGAGCAAATTACCCAATCACGCATCTATCAGCAGCTATTTTGGAAATCTGCTTCTGTGAGAGGCTTTCTCATGCCTCATTATAAAGAATATATACCAGAGGCACGCGATCGCCTTTTAAACCTGTTCTACACAGACAAACTTAAAGTTGCCGTTGACTCAACACAGTTTCAAGGCATAGAATCAATACCTGATGCTGTAGAATATCTTCTCAGTGGTCAGAATTGTGGGAAAGTGGTGGTGAGGTTTTAAGTAACACGGTATTAGTTTGTACAGGAGTTGTATTTGATTTTTGAAAAAAATCAGTACACCCCGAAAAGGCTTCTTCCCATTCGCCTACGCTCACGGCAAGCCTACTCCCTGTCTACGCAAATAATTTCAAAAATCAAAGCAGACTGCTATATCCGGTTGAGGTGAGAATGACACAAGATTCAGAAAATACTTTAAAAGTTGCTCAACAAGCATTTGATCATTTTACGCATGGTCTAGCAACAGGAAATTGGGAACCATTCTTAGATATGCTTACAGAAGATTTTACCCTTTGGTTTCCAATGGGAAAATTCCACGGTTTAAATGTGGGAAAAGAGCGAACTAGAGAATTTTTCGACTACGTTTTTGAATCCTTTAATCCGGGTTTGAACCTGACTGGTTTAGACCGTGTTACCAGTAATGAAACAACGGCTGTTTTTGAGTTTCGAGATGAGGGAGTTTTGTTAGGACAGCTTTACAAAAATCGGGTAGCAGTTTCTTTTGATGTGCGTGGAGACAAAATTTGTGGCTATAGGGAATATTTTGGCAGCGACGGTAAATCGTATTAAATAATTTGTAATTACGAATTACAAATTACGAATTATTTAATACTGTTTTGTTAGTTTCTCTCAGGGTTGAGTTCGTTGATTTCTCTGCACTTAGCCTCTGCGGCTTGATATGCTGTTAAATAGTCTTGACCACCTAACATGACATCACCGTAATATTCATAAGGTGGATCATCATAAATTGGTAATGGGTCATCTTCTGGATAATCTTCTTTCGATTCTTCAATGATGGCTTTCAGTTTTTTAACGGTCAGCCTTTGTGCTGCAAAATACCAGAGTTCTTGGGGATTTTTGTTCAGGTGCGGTAATGTGGGATCGATAATGCGTACAATAGAGCCATTGTCTGAGGTATCGTCTAGCTCGATCCAACTGTGTTCAACCGGTCTGTATGGCTTTCCAGGAAAAGCTAAAAATCCCTGAATATATCTTGCTCCCTCAGTTGACAATGCTGCTTTGTAAGCATTATCAAACGGAGTGCTAGCTCTGCTGTTTATGCTTTCAGCAATTTTGATTGACAGCGTTTCATCCAATAGTTTGTTCATCAATAGCAAGGATTAGAGCAGCCATGAAAACATATTACCATTGCTACTCACCGTCTTGGTTATAAGATTGTGGCGATCGCACTTTTATTCCCGCTTACCTACTTATGTTTATTTATAAAATTATGGGTTTATGGGGGGATCAAGTTTTATCCGAACTGTCTTGGGACGACAGGGGCTTCCCCAACAAACTTTCCCAGAGGGCATATTAGTAAAAACACTACTACGAGCGCCAATCACAGCATTAGCCCCGATTTGCACTCCCGGCCCAATAAAACAATCTGCCGCTACCCATGCACCATTGTCAATGGTGATACTCGCTGTTTTCAACCCAAAGGCCGGGTCTTGGAGATCATGACTACCAGTACATAAGTAACTTTTTTGGGAAATTACGCAGTGTTCACCGATGGTGATCTGATCGAGGCTGTATAAAACTACGTTATCTCCAATCCAACTGTAGTTCCCAATGGTGACTTTCCAAGGGTAGGTGAAGCGGGCGGTGGGTCGAATTAATACGCCTTTGCCGATACGAGCGCCAAATAATCGTAGCAAAGCACAACGCAGAATATTTAACGGTTGAGGAGTGAGAGGAAAGGCGATCGCTTGTACAAACCACCATAATAAAATATACCAACTTGCACGCCCCCGGTCAAACCAAGATTGGTCATATTTACGTAAATCTACGAAAGGTTGGTCATTTGTCATTTGTCATTTGTCATTTGTCATTTGTAGAAACGCGATTAATCGCGTCTGTATAGGATTTAGGAGTCAATAGTCAATAGCTTTTCCTCTGTTCCTCTGCTCCCCTCCTCCTCATCTCCTTCTTTCGGTGTAGTTGCAGTATTTAAGTGACCACCACAGTTGCGTAATTCGTAAAGTTTAACGCCAATTTGATATTCATATTGACTCAGCAAGCATGCATAAATATATCCTGCTTTGCCATCCAAAAAACCGCGTTGAATAATATAAAACAAAACAAACCGTAAAATGGGTTTAAATGGCAGGCGTACCCACACTTTTTTCAAAAAGCGCTTGCGTTGCACGGCATCACCAAATAGATTGGCACTGATGGTACCGCTATCATCTTTACCTGCGAGAATATTAAAATAAACACTAGCTTCCCAGTTGGAATAGCGGTTGTGTCGTTCTAACCAGTGATAAAGGTCGCGGAAGTCTTCGTGGAGCATATCATTTTTGAGATACCCAACTTTCCCCTGCAAAATCACATGTTCGTGAACTTCGTTATCACCAGTATTGAGAATATCTTCTGTATGTAAATTTTCGTAGCGACCATTTTTATGTTGAAATAAACGTAAATTCCAATCGGGATATTTCCCACCATAGCGAATCCATTTTCCTAAGAAAAATACGCGGCGGTTGAGATAATAACCTGTATATTCCTTGTTTTGAATTACCTGGTCAATTTCTTCCCAAAGTTCGGGGGGTATGCGCTCATCGCAATCTACAATTAGCACCCATTCGTTGCGAAAAGCTAGATTATCTAAAGACCAATTTTTCTTTTTGGGCCAGCGTCCATTGAAGTTGAATTGCACGACATTTACACCGTGACTTTTAGCAATTTCAATGCTGTTATCGGTACTTTGAGAATCTACTACAAATATTTCATCTGCTCTGGTGAGGCTAGCTAGGCAGGCAGGCAAGTTTAGTTGTTCGTTTTTTGCCGGAATTAGTACTGAAACTGGTATTTTAGATGACATATGAGTATAAATTATGTTATTGGTTATTTCTTATTTGATGTGGATAAAAGACCTTGAATAGCAGCATTTAAATAACCAATCTGACCGTAAGCATAAACAAGTTTGTCAAACCGTTCTGCTGGATCAGAAAAATATTGCAATGCCTTATACAAGCCGCGCACAAACCGTTCGCTACCTCGCTGCAATTGAGCGATACCGGCTTTACCACTGAGTTGTTCTCGATAGCACTCACTGATACCCTGCCACCAGCCTCGATTTAAAAACCAGGAGCGTTGAAGGCGCTCTGGAGCAATATTGTGAGCAACTAGTGCTTCGGGAAGATAAGCGACTTGCCAACCACGCTCTAGGGCAAATTCGGTCATTTGCAGTTCTTCATTTGATAATAGATTTTTCCCCACTCGACCGAGATGAGGATCAAAACCGCCAATTTCTTCTAGGAAACTGCGGCGGATGGAGTAATTTAAGCCTCTGGGGGTTGAGCCAGGTTGCTCAATGTAGATGGTAGTGTCACCCAAGTCGTATGCACCCAGATTTGCAGCTAGGCCCGGAGATAGCCACCGTGGTTGTTGGATTCCTGAGGGCCAGATGAGAGTGACTTTGCCACCTGCGATCGCTAGCTTAGAATTATTGTAGGCAAAATATAAAACTTCTAGCCAGCGATCGCAGGCTACGGCATCGTCATCCAAATAAGCAAGGATATCACTACTAGCTACTTTTGCACCCGTGTTACGGGCGACAGATAAACCAATAGTGGGTTCAAAGACATACTTCAGGCGCGGATTATTGTGGGTTCTTAGTTCTACAACCTCACGAGTGCGATCGCTAGACCCATTATCAACTACCACAACTTCAAAGTCAGCAGCAAAATTCTGCGCTAAAAGACTATCAATTGCAGCCCCTAAATAGGTATCTCGATTGTGGGTACAGATAATGGCAGAGATTTGGGTGTCTGGCATAGATTTAATTTTGGACTTTAGATTTGGGACTTTCCTGCAGAACGCTACGCGTAGCTTGCTTCTCCGTTCGCGGAGCGTCTCCTAGAGAAGGAGTACGGCTACGCTCAGTCGAACGATTTGAGATTAAAATCTTAAATCCAACGCACAGCTGCTGAGAGTTAATCTAAACTAAAAGTTACTGACCCACCAACCGAGTTTTTTCGGAGATGTCTTTTAAAACTTCACGTTTGTTGAATATGTCCGTGTAAAACGACGAGAGTTTGGGCTAGTTGACTCAGACGGGTTTCCAAAGATTGTTTGCGCCCCAACAGTTGACGTAACTTTTGGTAACGAGCGATCGCCATACTAACATTGGGAACCTGATCTGATGGACATGGGCGCGACCAGACTTTACCAGCATCGTCTACACCACAGAGGCGATAGCCAGTAACAGATGATTCATAAGATACTTTTCCACCAGTCGCGCAAATTTCTTCTACGTAGTTCATCAGGCGGTCAACTTCTGCATGGCGCAGTGTTGCGGTTCCTCCCGCTTCTGATTCCTGGGAATTGGATTCTAACCAACCATTAACAATTGGTCCTTCTAAATAAATATCCTGAATTTGCTTCAAAATATTTTGTAATTCTGTTTGCCATCCGGCGACAGTTTCCTGAATTTCTTGCAATAGATTCATCGCCAATGCTGGATTGGCACCGTGGCGATGGCTACTAAAACTCGGAGTTTTCAACTTGGGTAGGCTGGGTATTTTGCTACCATTGTCTTCTGCTTGAAAGGTCTGCACAGAGTCATGGTGAGGAAAGAAATTTTGTTCAGGAGGATAATCACTCTCAGTATTTACGCCCAAGTTAACTGTTTGTCCTTGTGTATTCAGTTCCCCATCCTGGGAAGATGCAGTTTGTGTACTTTCCGTGGGTTCGTTAGCTCCGACGCTGATTCTAAAAGAGAAAGGCCGTTTTGTGGTCGAATCACCTGTTTCGGCGGCAGAGGCAGTGCCGCGATTCCCTAAATCGTGTAGAGTTGCTTCTATGCGTTTTAAAGCTGCGTTCATAAAGACATCCTAAAGTTTGCTGTCCCCAGTAGTATTAAATAATTAAGAATGGGGTTGTTGGGGCATCAATGATGCTGGTGCTAATTTTATACCTTAAAAGTTATTTAAAACCAAAAATCTCACCGATGAAGTAAAAAAGTGCGGTGAGAAATTGCAACCTTAGGGATATTGTTATACCAATTCTGTATGAAGATGCGCTAAACCATATTTAAGTACAAGAAAGAAAAACGAACCGCATTCGCGCAGCGTCTCGTAGAGAAGGACGCAAAGGAGAGGCAGGGCGTTGCGGGGGTTCCCCCCGTTATAGCAACTGCCGTCACAAAGAAAGAAAGAAGTTAAAAGGGTTTGGCGCAGCCTCACAAAGAAACGGTATTAAAATAGTCAGAAAAGAACTTTGGGTAAAATCATCTTAGTAACAGGACCAGCACGATCTGGTAAAAGTGAATGGGCGGAAACTCTGGCTATGC
>NZ_JBTYKD010000323.1:0-2724 GCF_054880495.1 Nostoc sp. | reverse complement strand
TCTGTCAAGTATTTTTTCTAGGCAGTCTCTCATGCTTATTTTGTTTGATTTGTCAAGTTCACATTATACCAAATTAGATGAGCTTACCCTGGGTTAATCCCCCAAGTTTGGTATTAAGCCGCATCCTTTTTCAAAGCAAGAGAGATTCCGTCTAATTCAGGTAAATTATGCCTTAACTGTAGTCCGAAAACAATCCACTCTTCCAAAGATTGTTTTAACTCTTTTCTGCAAGCTTCCAGTGTAGAGGCATTCGCATATAACCCTTGCAATTCAGGTACTTCTGCATAAAAAGTACCATCTTCTAAAATTTCATAGTTTGCTCTGTGCAAAGCTGCTTGAATATACTCTGTCAGCATTTGGAGATTTTGTACAAAACTACCTATATTACTAAATTGTAAGCTAAAAATCAAAGTTTAAATTGGCGATCGCTATTCCTAAGCACTCACCTACTACTGTTTAGGAACGCTTGCAGAAGTAGAAGAAAACTACGCAGAGGCGAGGATTCATTTACAGACAGCGTTGGAGATATATGTTGAATATAACCAAGAATATTGGGGGGCGATCGCACCGGAGGCGTTAGAGAGCAATAGGACTTACGCATAAGAGATCCCTCAACCCCCTTAAAAAGTTGGCTCTTTAAGATCCCCCCCCTTAAAAAGGGGGGTTAGGGGGGATCGAAGTTTCAGGTTTTGAGTGCGTAAGTCCTGAGCAAAACTAAATAGCTAAATTCCTATCTAAATTTATTTATTCTTGATTGTCATGATCAACAACCTATTCCTTCCCAGAAAGACTCTATATAAACTAAGATATGCGATGCCCTTCTCTACGAGACCCTTCTCTACGAGACCCTTCTCTACGAGACGCTGCGCGAACGGCAAGCTCAGGGCATCGCGCTGCGCGTAGCTTGCTTCCACGAAGTGGTACGGCGCAGGCTCAGACCTGCGGCGGTAAACTACGCGCCTTTAATGCTGAATTACTTCTTAACTCAGTACTCTTAACTCCTCACTGATTTTACACTTTCCCAAACCGTCGATCCCGTTGCTGGTAGGCACACAAGGCGCGGTGAAACTCAGCACGGTCAAAATCAGGCCAGAGAGTATCGGTGATGTAAATTTCCCCATAAGCCATTTGCCAGAGAAGGAAATTTGAGAGGCGCATTTCTCCACTTGTGCGGATTAACAAATCTGGGTCAGTAATTCCTGCTGTGTACAAGTGGCTCTCAAACAGATGTTCATCAATTTCATCAGGTTGTAGCAGACCTTGCTGAACTTGCTTTGCGATCGCCTGACAAGCTTGTAAAATTTCCTGCCGTCCGCCATAATTAGTTGCTACCGAAAACTGGATACCGCGATTATCCTTAGTTTCTTCCATTGAACGGGATATTTCTTGTTGGAGCGATCGTGGCAGGTCTTGCAAATTTCCCACAAACTTAATTTGGACATTCTCTTCGACCATTTCCCGCAGTTCTTGGCGCAAAACTCTTTGAAACAGAGTCATCAAAAAATCCACCTCTTCCTGCGGTCTTTTCCAGTTCTCTGTCGAGAAAGCATAAGCTGTCAGCGCTTGAATTCCCCAATCTTGACAACAGCGAAGTAAATCCTTAAGAGCATCGACTCCTCGCTTATGACCCATAATCCGGGGTAGACCCTGACGTTTAGCCCATCGACCATTGCCATCCATAATCACCGCAACGTGCTGCGGCAATAGTTCTCGTTTTAAGTCAGTAGGTAAATCTTGCAGTTTAGTTTGTTGTGCTGTCATTTTTTATCTCGAGAAGCGGTCGATGGTAATCTGAGTAAACGTGAAACCAGTGCTAGTGTTTTCCTACCTATTTGATGAACAAAACTCAACAGACCAGGAGCAACAGCTTCCCTATCCACGGTTGGGGACAAAAGATCCTCTAATGACTCTTTCAGCTTCTTAATCGTCAGTGGTCTATTTAGGATTCCCCGTTCCGCTAAAGAAATGGAACCCGTTTCTTCAGATACAACGACACAAATGCAATTTTCGACGCGCTCAGTAATTCCCATTGCCGCCCGGTGGCGTGTTCCCAACTGGCGCGAGGCTGTCCGTCCCGAAAGTGGTAAAATTATACCCGATGACACAATCCGTGAGCCGCGAATCAATGTCGCTCCATCGTGTAACAAAGTTTTCGGCTGAAAAATTGTCTGGATAAGTTCCTTAGAAACCTCAGCATTTAGCTTTACTCCTGGCACAGAAAAATCTCGCTCATCAATTTGCCCTGTGGTTTCCAAAATTAGTAAAGCTCCAATGCGGTTTTTTGATAATTCTTTAACAGCCTCAACAATTTCATCAATTACACTATCAGATTTGGGGATTGCCAAACGGTCGGGTTGAAACAGCTGACGGAATTCGCCACGCCCCAGTTGCTCCAAAAAGCGTCGAAACTCAGACTGGAGAGCAACTGCCATCGCTACAGCACAACCAATCACCAACTTTTCTAGTACAAAACTTAGCAGAGGTAGTCCTAATTTGCCACTTATTGTTGAGGCTAGCATTAAGATAATAAACCCCCGCACCATCCACAATGTCCGGCGCTCACTAATGATAACTAGGATCATATATGTCAGCGCCAGCACTAACACAATATCCAGAGTCCCAAGTAGCAAGGACTGTGACCATCCCAGGTTTATCAGCCATTGCTTCCACCAATCTCTCATGACATCTGGATTACACTTTTGCCTCTAATTACAGTTAGTCATT
>NZ_JBTYKD010000322.1:0-4043 GCF_054880495.1 Nostoc sp. | reverse complement strand
AGGGGCAACCGTCGGCTGCCCCTTCCCCACCCCCTACGTATGAGAATAATTATAATTCTTATATGTAGGCTTTTTCTATATTTTATTGTTTAGAAGTCCCTTAATGGTGTGATTTTTCCCAATCGTGACCCTCTATTTGTATATGCAGTTTATGCCACAGAAGTGGATTGCCCACCTATGTGAAACTCCGAAGAAGTGGATGTTGCTTACTACAGAAGTAGTCGCCGACACCCAGATGGCTGCCACGATTTTACGCTGGTATCAAGATCGTTGGCGAGTCGGGGAATATCACAAAATTTTGAAGTCGGGGGCTGTGGGAGCGTAGACGCGGAGCGGCTTGTCGCTAGATATCGCTCGTGCGCGGTGGTTTTCTGGAACATCGACGTAATACCGACATTGCTATCCAGGTACTGTGGCGAGGCTGGTTAAAATTGCACGATCTGTGTGAGGTTTGGCAGCTTGCGTTCTTAGACTTAACACGAAAAGTCAGCCTTAATGGTCTGTTTATTTCCGCCAAGCGGTACTATAGCAATTCCAGACCGAGCCAGGGAAGGTTATACATTAAATGATCTCGGTTTAGCTTACCTAAGTTGTTGGCAACTTCAAAGAGCATTAGAGCGCTTTCATCAGGCGCTTTCGGTTGCTGTTGAAATTGGCAACGCGCCAGCACAAGCAACTGCACTTAGCAATCTGGGTTCTACCTACAGCCGTCTTGGACGCTTTTCGCAAGCGTTAGAATATTTTGACAAAGCACTGCCAATCTTTAGGCGATCGCAAGATACTGAAAGTGAAGTTTCTACTCTTAATGATGTAGCGCTAATTTATACGCGCTTAGGAGAACCGAAACGGGCACTGTTGCTACAACACCAAATTTTGCAGATGCGGCGATTGTTAGGTGACTTTTCTGGTGAGGCAACAACACTAAATGGCATTGGGTTTGCTTACAATGTCTTAGGCAAGTTTGAGCAAGCTCTAGAATTTTTTCAGGCAGCACTTCCAATTCAACGAGCTCTCAAGATATTTGGTCGGTGAAGCAACCACTTTGAATAATATTGCCTCAATCTCTAGTGATTTAGGAAAACCGAAACAAGCGCTATTGCTCTACTCTCAAGTTCTTTTGACACGTCGAGCAATCAGCGATTGCTCTGGTGAAGCAACAACCCTTCACAACATTGGTTTTACCTACAGCACCCTAGCAGAGAATCGGCAGGCAATAAAGTTCTACAAACAAGCCATTGCGATTTATCAACAACTAGACGATTGCCTCGGAGAAATTTCAACTTTGCTAAATATGGGAAACCTTTACGCCACAACAAAACGCAAAAAAATGGCGCGATCGTGCTATCAAAATGCCTAAAAGTTAGCAGAACAAATCGAACATCACCGACTCCTGGAAAAAGTACAGCAGTTTAGAGATTCTCTGTAGTTAGATGCAGCAGGGGCACAGTATTGCTCATTGGTGTCAACTTATAATCAGGGCGAATACAATTCGCCCTTTTAATCCCAGTTAACTGTATTTTGTGTTACCGTCAGCCAGATATTGCTCAACAGGTTACGATCAATTAAGAAGTAATAATTTTTTATGGCATCGCCAGGAGTCTCTTAATGTTCATTGATGAATTGTCACCTCTATTCAGAGAATTTATCCAGCATCCAGTCTCATTTGTGGGTGGGTTATTCTCTGGTGTCCTTCGGCTCAATCTGGCAGACGATCCTGTTAAAGGCTGGCTGGATCAACAGATCCGCTCAAATAATTACACCAGCACCACAACAGACGCACATAATGGCAAAGCCACTGGGCCTCAACAGATTTCGATTGACTAAATTTTGGGGCGATCGCAAATCCGGTTAATCATTTTGTTGACACTCCCCGGCATGAAGGCACGGGGATTCTTGGCTCAACGAAACCACTTAAATTAGATTCCTTGCGTCGTCTAATCCAGAGGTGGGATTCTCCCCAAGCGTTACTTCGGGTATGCCCTACCCTAGTTGCATAACTGCAAGTCCTTTTTAGCTTGAAACAAATATGCTTCAAAAACTGATTCGTCTAGTTCTTGTGAATCTTTTACCTGCTGCCAGGAGAAAACTAGAACAATGCAGCAGAACCCCATAGATTCAATTATCAAGGTTCAGTGTCTGCGGTTTAGGCAGCAACCGGGTTTTTAGACAGGTTGATTACCCTTCCTGTTGAGATTATTTTACCACTTCAAGCCGTCCTTCTAGGACGGGGCTTTTACCCAAAATTTGGGTAAAATACCTACACTGTACCGTTCGCGGTAGCGTTCCGCAGGAAAGGTCAGTGTAGGCTTACAATGATCACTTAAGGAAATATGGAATCTCTAACCTCTCGTATGCAGGGGGTACAGTCGCCAATTATTTCTGTGGTTGGGGAACTGATTAAAAACTCTCCTGGAACAATCTCTTTAGGACAAGGTGTTGTTTCTTACAACCCACCACCAGAAGCCAGAGAATTTTTAGCCAAATTCTTCGCGGAACCCGCTAATAATTTATACAAATCAGTTGAGGGAATTCCCCCGTTGCTGACAGCACTTGCAGGAAAATTGTCAGCCTTCAACGGCATTGAAATCAATGGGGAAAACTGCATCGTTGTGACAGCAGGGAGCAATATGGGATTTATGAATGCCATTCTTGCGATCACTAACCCAGGCGATGAAATTATTCTGAATACGCCGTACTATTTCAACCACGAAATGGCGATCGCAATGGCTGGTTGTCGTGCGGTGTTAGTGGCGACGGATGAAAATTACCAACTGCGCCCAGAAGCGATCGCTCAAGCAATTACACCCAAAACACGGGCTGTAGTCACAATTTCACCAAATAATCCGACTGGAGTTGTCTATTCAGAAGCAGCATTGCGCCAAGTAAATCAAATTTGTGGTGTTCAGCGAAGCTGTGGCGAAGGCGATCGCAGCATTTACCACATCAGCGATGAAGCTTATGAATACTTTACCTATAACGGGGTAAAACACATTTCCCCTGGTGCATTTGGGAATAGTAGCGAGTACACTATTTCTCTCTTTAGCCTTTCCAAAGCATACGGTTTTGCCAGTTGGCGCATTGGTTACATGGTGATTCCCAAACATTTACTTGTCGCTGTCAAAAAAGTGCAGGATACGATTTTGATTTGTCCGCCAGTCATTTCTCAATATGCAGCTTTAGGGGCATTGCAGGCAAAAGAGGAGTATTTGAAGAGTAATATAGGAGCGTTGGCGCAGCCCGCCGTAGGCATCGCTCAAGTGCGGCAAGTAGTACTCGACTCCCTTAACCGCCTACAAGGTTTATGTAGCATTATACCCGCCAATGGCGCTTTCTATTTTTTTCTCAAAGTTAATACCCAGATGGATGCTTTTGAGTTAGTTAAAAGACTAATCCAGGAACATAAAGTAGCAGTCATTCCAGGTACAACCTTTGGCATGGATGATGGATGTTACCTACGCGTTGCCTATGGTGCGCTGCAAAAAGAGACGGCAAAAGAAGGTATACAAAGATTAGTGCAAGGTTTACAAAATATAGTTAGGAGTTAGGAGTAGAGACGCGATTAATCGCCTCTGTACAGGAGTTAGGAGTAGAGACGCGATTGATCGCGTCTGTACAGGAGTTTGGAGTAGAGACGCGATTGATCGCGTCTGTACAGGAGTTTGGAGTTGATATTTAATTTATCAGGGCGTTAGACTGTGTTGGCGTACCTCCTTTGCAATCCCAAATAGAAAATTGAACAGATGCCAATTATTAATAAGTTAATTGAAATTAAAACTGAGCCAAAAATTAATATTCATAATATCACACCACAAATAAAAGATTTTCTTGCTTCAACATCAATTAAAAATGGACAAGTTTTAATATTTTCTCGACACACAACCACAGCTTTAGCTATTAACGAAAATGAAGTCAGATTGTTAGAAGATATAAAAGTGTTCTTGCAAAAATTAGCACCGGAATCAGACTGTTACTTGCATAATGACTTGCATTTAAGAGATGTCCCGGAAAATGAGCCGATTAATGCTCACTCTCACTTAATGGCA
>NZ_JBTYKD010000321.1:0-23133 GCF_054880495.1 Nostoc sp. | reverse complement strand
GCCGCGTTTTGTCCTGACTGAAGAATGGCAGCGCTACGGATTGTATGGCAGCATCATTCCCTACGCGATGCTATTCAATGGGTGCGTGATTTGCCTACAGACAACCCTAATCAGTTGCTAGGATATGGGATTGCGGTTATTGGGCTATGGGGTGTCGTGGGTTGTTTGCTCGTGCGTTCGCAACGCCTCAAGCGCACGGATTATGAACTGGGCGAACTTGAAAAGACTGGCGACTATGCAACTTGGCAGCATAATAAGTACAAACGTGAAATTAAGCAGCATTCAACCCAGCTTTATACTGAACGCCTGAAAGATGGGCTGTCAGGACTGGACACAGAAGAACGTAAAGCGCTGGGCTTGACAGATGAGGAAAACGAACGCGCTAAGGCACGTATTCAGCTAGAGGACTTCATGAAAGCCCGTGCTGTTAATCATTCTGTGATGGATAAAACCATCGCTGAGAATTTGCGAGATCAAGCCAAGGCTGACCAGGAACGCAGCAAGATTGAGGGTAAAACCAAGAGCGCGATCGCAGAAAATGACAATCAGCAATCAGTTGACCAGCAACGAGCAAACGAGCTTATAGAAGCGCTCAAAGGGCATGAAGACGGATGGTTGTGGAAGATTATCGACAACTTAACCCCACTATGGTTAATCGGTCGCCAGGGGTCAGGTAAAACTTACACGAGCGCGGCTATAGCTCTTGTGAGAAAGCATTGCTTAGGGATTCCCATCTACTACTTGATTGACCGTCACGCAACTGGGGATAACTCCAAAGCATGGCGGTATCTTGATACTCAAAATATTGCAGAGTCCGAGTTAGAGATAGGTACTGCTCTTGATACTCTCTGTGAGCATTGGCTATTAAGAATTAAGGGTAAAAATGACCTAGAACAATCTGCGACTATCACGCCTGAACAAGTGCTTATTGATGAGTACACCAACCTGAAATCATTGATTGGTGAACCCGCAGAAAAGTTTTACAAACTGCATCTGACAGACACTAGAAAAGCAAAAGTTCATGTAACTGGTATCACCCACAATGACACGAATTCAAGCTATCCAGAAGGTACACAAGCAATGAGGGAGGCGGGTACAATCCTCATTCAAAAATTCTCAGCTAACGGAAAAACACCACTGTCCAGAGTTAAGATTGTTCGTGGCTTACTTGATGACAATGGTGAGGAATATCTAGAGGCAGAGCGTACACTGCCAAGCTGGTTTAACCCAGAGGATATTTACAACCATTTCAACGGTAAGCCGATTGATTTTGATGCGTAAATTTATGCGTTCGCTGTGGAATTTTGTGATTTTAAATAACAGTCTTTTCTTGTTCCTTAGAAACTGGCATTAAAAACAGTTTGGGGAATAAAAGCCCAGAACGATTTTTGTAGTCATCAAACTCAGAGTAACGAGATAAAGAAGAGTCTTTCTTAAGCATATTTGGAATAAATACTGTGCTGATAAAACATCCGAGAATCAAAAATGGAAGCCAGTGTTGAGTCAGCATGGCGAAGGCAGTATAAATAAATATTTCCCCCAAATAATTGGTGTTGCGGCAACGAGCAAAGAACCCTTCTGTTATTAATCCCTTCTGATACTTCAGGGTATAGTATTTCTGGGCATCGCTTACAAAGTGTAGAAACACACCAAAGATATTTAAAGAAATAGCTACTGCCACTAATGGTAGTGGTGGTACTGTGCCACTACTAATAAGAATAAAAGGTGCTATCCAGTATAGATTCACCATAAGAAAGATGAAAATCCCCTGTGGAATAGAAACTAATTGCTCCCATTGTTTGTCTGGGAATATGCGGTCTTTTAATAGCCACAGAAATCCATAAGTACTGTGAAGTGCTAAATACACCCAAGGCCCTAGAGTGAAATTCTGGTAAACAAACATAAGTCCTAGTATGAAAAAAAATGTTAGTCCTTTGTGGAGATTGATGGCATACTTGGCTTTCATGATCTGGATATTGTTCTCTATTGATTTTTATGTCTTTATTCTCAGTTACTTCAACTTTTTTTGCTTAATACCCATAAAGCGCCTTGCCAGGGTGGGGTTGTGAGCAGGACTACTGACTAGTTTTTGCAGCTAGCTTTTGCTCGTTCTCCAACACCGGAAAGTACCGCCGAGCATTGAGCGGCTTCTTCCAGCCAGTCAACTCAAACAGGTACTCATCTTTCTTCAACGTTGAGCATCGTTGCCCATTGATTGATTTGACTGCCGTTGATATTTATCCGCTCACACAGGTCAGTCTTGGTTAGCCCCTGTTTAGCATCATAGTCCAAACTTTTATTAAGCTGAATTTTTCATCCTCCCTATAGCGATATCACAGTTTCAGCAGATTGGCCCGGCGCGTTACGAGGGCGAAGATGTAAGGTGATTTCCGTATCGAGTCGCTTGAGGAAAATGAGGAGTTTGCCCTCGCTGAACCGTTGAAACTCTCCTTTCATTAAATGAGATACTTCTGGTTGGGGAATGCCAAGAAGTTCGCTGATTTCACGCTGTTTCAGGTTACGTTGTTTCAAAAGGCGCAGTACCTGAATCCCTATCTTGCCCCGCGTAAAAAGTTCATCCGCATCCTCTAAACCGAGGTCAGCGAATACGTTGCCACTGCTTTCTTCAAAAACGGGTTCCTGTGTCATTGTTGTTTCTCCCTGGCTACCGCATCCTTATAGCGTTGTTTAATCAGGTCAACATCAGCCTGTGGGGTTTTAATCCCCTGCTTTGATTTCTTTTGAAAAGCGTGCAGGACATAAATTCTCTCTGCAATCTTTACCGCATAGACTGCCCTGTAAGTATCGGTATCGTAGCGTTTGACAATTTCATACACGCCACTTCCAACCCCCTTAAAAGGCTTGGCATCCATTGGTGTTTCCCCTGCTTGCACTAATTGCAGCGCATAGCCTACTGATGCACGCACTTCTTCAGGAAATGAGCGGATATTTTTGAGAGAGTCTCCCATCCAAACCAGAGGTCGTAAAGGAATTTCTATAATATCCTCGTCATCGTCCATTTTATATGAAATTTACTATAAAACAAGTCAGACAATAGCATGAAATGTCCCGCGCGCGACCTATGAGGTAAGTTTTATTCCAGTTGGTTTCAATGTAGACTACCGTTGATGGTTGACCTGGGGTGAAAATCTGCTTGCGGGGCGGATCAAGATCCGCGTTGATATCAATCATGATATCAATTTCTCCTAAATCTGATATTGCATCCAGCTTTCATGGTGCATTCCTCCACCTGATGAAGGGAATTAAGTAAAACTTATCAATCAACGAAAGAATGAGGGTTGTGGAAGTGACGATTGATAAGCCTGGGTTAAGTGTGTGAAGTCATTCACGAAAGCATCACCTTTCCAGGGATAATGGAGTGTAATAGTAGCTTTCTACTCATCACACACCTGTCCCTTGTATGAGAACGCTGACTGAGTTGGTAGAAGAATGGTTGGACGTGCATCATGGTAAAACAAGGGCTTCGTATCACAATACCATTCGCAAGTTCTTAACTTTTACCTCGGTGGAAGCGATCGCCCTAATCCAGATCCGTCATGTTCGGGATTGGTTAGATTTCCTGCAAGAGGCAGACACGACCAAGGTTAAGCATCTCAATATCCTCAAGGCGTTTTTTTCCTATGTGACCAGTATGGAGAAACCGCCGATTTCTCGCAGTCCGATTCCCAAGCAGTTCAAGTTGCCCAAGCCGAAAGACACCTTGGTTGAGCGTATTCTTACACCGGCAGATGTGGATGCGATGATTGCAGCGACAACTGACAAGCGCAATCGGTTAATTTTAAAGACTTTGTATTTAACTGGGATTCGGGTGTCTGAGTTGTGCGGGTTACGTTGGAAAGATGCGATCGCTTCTCGCGGTGGCGGTGGGCAGATTAATGTTTATGGCAAGGGGGGGCGGACTCGCCGAGTCCATGTTCCCCAGGAGCTATGGGTGGAGTTAATGGCACTGCGTGATGAGGCGTTGAAAGATGCGCCTGTGTTTGCCAGTGCTACGGGTAGACCTCTGGCCCCTTCCCATATTGACCGAGTGGTGAAAAGGGCGGCGAGGGCAGCAGAATTAGAGAATGCCATGAATGTTTCAGCGCATTGGTTTAGGCACAGTCATGCTACCCACGCATTAGATGAAGGTGTTCCGGTGCATTTGGTTCAGGCTACTTTAGGGCATACAAGTTTGGATACCACGAGTAAATATCTGCACGTAAGCCCTGATAGAAGTTCTGGGGAGGTTTTAGTTAAGCGATGGTCTGAGCCATTTTAAATTTTAGAAAAATTTTTAGGGTTTGAGGCTAAATACGGTATGACAAAGTTAGATATAACCCTGCTGTCTTTCCCTAGTCAGTACCATCTGTAAAATTCATGTAAATTTTACACAAAGTTTTTTCCCTGTTCCCAAATAGTACTTTACTGAAGTGTATTATTTTTATAACTCAGTTACAGTATAACTATGGAACCCATAAGCCTCATCACTGCCATAATGACAGTTCTAACGCCTTTTGTAAAAAAAGGGGCTGAAGAATTTGCTGGTGCCGCAGGTCAGGATGCCTATGAAAAAGCTAAAACTATTTTTGAGTGGCTTAAGGTGAGATGGAATGGTGAGGAAGATCAAGAAGCTTTAAATGTCTTAAAAAACTTTGAGAAGAAACCAGAACGCTATGAGTCAATTCTGAGGGACATTCTACAGGAGAAGTTAGCTCAGGATAAAGAACTATTTGAGCAGTTGTCCAGATTTTTTCCACAAAATAATCCCAAGCTACAAATAGCCCAAAATATGGATGGATCTGAGGATGTGACTGGATTAAAAGCTAACAAGATGAATAAGGGAACCGCAACAGTCAAACAAGATATTAATCAAAGTAAGAAAATTATAGGCGCAGACATAGATAGCATCGGTTGATAAAAATATGGACTGTCCTATATGCGGCTACAAAAATTTGACTGAACATAGCAAGTTTTGTATTGAATGTGATGCAAACATTGAGCAAGTTTCCAAACCACCTGGTGTGCAAATAGAAATTTTGCAGACACTTCGTGATAGTGAAGGTATTGGAATAAAGGTTGACACGATAAATGCTGAAACATTCGTCATAAACTCTCAAAGTAAGCTAGATAATTTTAAAGATAGTTTCTGTAGTCTTGTAGAATGGATGTTTGAAAAATCAGATTCTTGTTCTTTAAAAAAGTTACCCTCTGCTTATGGTAAAGAAGTTTTGCAAGTTATAAAAAAAATCCAAAATTTACGAAATAAGAATAAATATGACTATACTGATTTTGAAATCCAAGTTTTAGATATAGTTTTCAATTTTTGCCATTACTATCTTAACAATGCTAAATCTCGTTCTAAAGAGTTTGCTAACTTCACAAAATCTGATTATTATTCATATCTAGAAAATTTAATAGAATCTGGAAAAAAAATTCGAGTAAGAAATATAAAACTGAGTCTTCTTATTCATCTTGATGATGAAAGAATGTCTAAACTTGTACAAGCACTAGAAGAAGACAAATGAGTTATGAGATTATTAATTAAAATATATTTTGATCTTCTCAAAAAACATCGTGAAAACGAATCATATCCTCAGCTTGAAGTTGTACAAAATAATTTAAAAGAACAATTACATTACTATGAAAAACAATTACTCAGTGCCAGACTACTTATACTAGATATTGAACGTTTCTTATTACGCCCAATTCCAATTCCTCCATTTCTAACAAAAGAATTATTTTCTAGTTTTTTAAATGAAATATATATAGATTTAAAACCTATAAATTTAAAAGTTACCTTGGCTTTAAATACAATTGAAAAGACGATTTCAACACGCATACGCAAAAATAAGATACAGTTAGTGTTTTTGCTATTTGTATTATTATTTATAATTTTATTAATTTTGACAGCTATTTTTACTATTTTCATCAGAAATAATCTTTTGATTTTTACCATTATTCTAATAGTTATAGTTTATATTTATATATACAAAAAATTAAAAAATATCCGGTATTGGTGCGAAAAAAAAATTCCTATGTTAGAAAACCTATGCCAGCAAACTCAAAATGAAATAGATTCATTGGAAGAACAAATAATAAATGCTGGTATTTACGATATATCTGATTTAGAAAGACAAGTAGATGAATGGTTAGAAAGAGACAAATTACATTTGATTCAGTTGGGTAAAGACAAGTTAAAAATAGAATTAGAAGACCAAGACCCGATACTTTCCTTTATTGGCATTAATTCTCGTGAGCTTTCAGAGAGTCGCATCCTCATTACAGATAGAGAACTGGAAAAAATAAAAAATAGGTACACCGACTTATTAATAGATAATAATGATGTTTATGAAGAAAAAGGACTTGATGGTAAATACAGGTATGGGATTTATGAGTGCTTTGTAATCTTTTTATGCGAAACTTCTCTTTCTTACTATAAATGCTATTGGAATTTTATTAAAGGTGCGTGTGTAGATGAAGAAACTTGTGAATATCTTTTTTACAGTATAGTTTCTGTGAAAACCCAGGAGAGGTCTTCATTAAACCAACAAGACCCTGACCAAAAAAGAAAATATAGAGATTTATTATCTCTAACAACTATGGATGGAAAAATAGTTTATTTCAAAATGGATGACGATAAAAAGCAAAAAATTAATTTGAATAATTCAAGTAATAAATCGATTTATGTCTCTGATATTAATAAAGCAGCAGAACGTATTAGGTATTGGTTAAGACAAAAACGAGTTGATTATCAAATAACTAAAGATATATATAAATAGTTACTAATTTATCTGTTCATGTTTTACTCTACGAACGACAAGCCAGCCATAGAGCCATACTCAATGAAGCGGGGTGTGTGTAAAGTATCCCAGTGCAGCCCTACCGTGACACTAGCGCTGTTACCGAGCAGGAATTTTTGATTGGCAATGTGCGTAAAGCCCAAAAACTTAGCAGACACGCAAAATTAAATACACTTCTTTACGACGATAACCGCAACCGCGACCAACTGGAGATGTCCGAGCTATTGATGGACGGGTTGGATTGAAGTCGCTATCATATCACTAATGTTTGGTAGCAGTGCCACCCAAGTAGCTCCCGCTAACTTTAGACAACGCACGACATCTTCCAAAGCAGCCTGCTCAGAGACAGAGATTATATGCCCCTACCTGGTGGAGAGACCGACAAAATTGGCAACCGCTACGAAGGTCGCTGGACTGTATTTTGCATGATAGATGTCATGGATGAGAAAGCAGATTCTATCCGTTTAGAAGAACCAGGTGAGGATGCTTTCGAGTTCTTTATTCGTCGCAACGGGAAATTGGAGTACCACCAAGTTAAACGACAAAAAAGTGGGCGTAGAGGTTGGCCATTAAAGGCTTTGGAGGATACACAAGTACAAGTTTTATCAGACTTTTGGAAAAAACTGAGTGATCCAAAAGCTTCTTGTGTCTTCATTTCTACTCAAGATGCAGAGGAACTCAAAGAATTAGCCAATCGAGCAAGAGACGCTGCATCTTGGGCAGAGTTTGAGCGTGCTTTTCTTAACAAGACACTATCTGGTAACTTCAACACACTCCGCCAAAAATGGGGCAATTGTTCTGAAATTGCTGCTTTTGAAGCTTTAAAGCGAGTTAGTGTTGAAACAGTTGGTGAGGATTTTCTTGTTCGTACCATTGAGAGTCTTCTCGCAGCTTTAGTAGACGGCGATCCAAAAACAATCAGAATTGAACTAGCTGAATTAGCCCTAGAAAGGATTCATCAGGAATTGACGGCACATGATATTTGGCATTATTTGCTACATGAACGAAAATATCGCCGTCGCCAGTGGGGTAATGACCCCCATGTTTTAGCTGCTGTTGAGACTGCAAATAATCTTTATTTTTCTTCCCTGTGTGATACTCAGGCGATCGCCGGTGATATCATTCCTCGCTATGAGGCTCAAATTGCCTTTGAGGAATTGACTGAGAAAAAGCAGAGCATTTTGCTAGTAGGTGAGGCGGGGGTCGGTAAGAGCGGTGTTATGCTCCAAGTATTAGAGAAGCTGCAAAATCAAGGTTTTCCAGTATTAGCTTTTCGTGTAGATCATTTAGAACCAACGTTTTTACCCAAGAGTATTGGACAGCAACGCGATTTGCCCGATTCTCCGGCTATTGTTTTAGCCAACATCGCTCAAAGGCGAGATTGTGTGCTTATTATTGACCAGCTTGATGCTGTAAGTCTAGCATCTGGTCGAAATCCGCAGTTTTTTGATTGTGTT
Source organism: Nostoc sp. (assembly GCF_054880495.1). Taxonomy (NCBI): domain Bacteria; kingdom Bacillati; phylum Cyanobacteriota; class Cyanophyceae; order Nostocales; family Nostocaceae; genus Nostoc; species Nostoc sp. The sequence continues at coordinate 14,876 of NZ_JBTYKD010000321.1, read as the reverse complement.
GCTGAAATTATTAAGCAAGCCCAAGCCCATTCCAACATTCGTGTGTTGCTGGCTTGCCGCAAGTTCGATTTAGAAAATGACCACAGATTAAAGCGTTTGGGCGGCGAAAATGGCATCGCTAAAGTTGTGGCGATCAATCGCCTTGATTATTCAAAAGTAAGAGAAGTTGTTAGCGAAAAATTAGGTTTAGATGCGACACGACTAGGTGACAAGCAGCTTGATTTACTATCTGTTCCCTTACATTTGGGTTTGCTTGCAGAAATAGCCGAAGATACCACAATAGATGTTTTAAACTTTCAGACAGCAAAGGAACTATACGACCTGTTTTGGAAACGCAAAAACGAAAAAGTGCGAGAGCGTCTTGATCGCCTTGCTCAATGGACGCAGGTAATTGATGCGCTATGTGATTATATGAGTAGTCAGCAACAGCAAAGCTTGTCTGCTCCTGAAAGGGTTGTTGATGAATTTGAACACGATGCTAAAGCAATGGCTTCAGAGCATATTTTAATTTTGGAAGGCAAGCGTATTTCATTTTTCCATGAAAGTTTTTTTGATTATGCTTTTGCACGTCGCTTTGCATCTCGTGGTCATAAGTTATTTCCGTTTTTAGGGAGACGAGAAGAACAACATTTATTTCGACGTGCCCAAGTTCGCCAAATTCTTCTCCATGAACGCGAAGACGATTTTGACCGCTACCTCAATAATCTCAAAGAATTGCTCAGTAGCTCTGATATTCGCTTTCACATAAAACAGGTAATATTTGCCCTGCTTGCAACACTAAATGTCCCCAAAGAAGAAGAATGGAATATTATTGCTCCACTAATTGGTAATCAAAATGACCCTATTACACAACAAGTTTGGCGCACTTTGTATAGCTCTGTAAACTGGTTTAAACTGTTAAAATCCCTTGGAGTTATAGAACAGTGGCTAAGAGATAAAAATGAGGAACGTGTTGACCAAACGGTAAAACTGCTATCGATTATGCAAAGGCAGATCCCGGAGCAGGTTGCTGAGTTAATGGAACCCTTTGTAGGTGCATCTGAAGCATGGCATCATCGGCTCAATAACCTTGTGCAAGGCGCTCAAATCAGCGCAGGGCGTCGTTTCTTTGATCTATTTCTACGGTTGATTCGTGAAGGTATTCTTGACCAAGCAGAAAAGATCATCGATAACAGCCGTGACTTCTGGATGCAAATTTATTCTTTACCTAAGCAGCATCCTGACTGGGCTTGTGAAGCTATTAGCTGTTACCTCAATCGATATCTGGATTTAAGTATCGCTGCTGGACAACCTAATCTGTTTGAACGCAAATCTGGCGCTCTGCCACACAGTCAATTTAATGAACGAATTTTAACAGAGACTGCACGAAATGCTCCAAAAGCATTTATTGAACATATATTTCCCTTCATGCTCCGTGTTATGGAATTAACAGCTATACGGGAAGGTAATCCACCTTGGTATGATTCAGTATGGTATTACCGACCTTATGGCAGAGGCTACGATATACGGCACAAATTGTTAATGGAGATGGAAGTAGCACTGTCTAGTTTAGCTGCAAACAACCCTGAAGATTTTGCTAACTTCGCTCTTGAGCAACTTCGCGGCTCAAATTTTGAAACAATTCAGTTCCTGTTGATTCGTGCTTACGCTGCTAATGGCAAAAGATTTGCTTCGGAGGCTATAGATTATCTGTGCGAACAACCTTCAAGGCTCAAAACAGGATACAGAGCATCTGGTAATGGGAATATTCGTGCTGCTCCTTATTGGGCTACACGACAGATGATAGAAGCAACTACTCCACATACCTCAGAAGAAAAGTTAATAAACCTGCAAGCAGTAATTATTGATTACCACACCGACTATGAGAAAAGCACTGATGGTCGTTCGTTTCGAGGTTATCCACAACTTGTTTTGCTAGATGCCATTCCTCCCCATAAACGCACAGAGGTTGTCAATCGTCGGCTACAGGAGTTGAGACGTAAGTTTATAAATTTAAAGTTGTTGGAGGCATCAGGGAAGATAGAGCCACCAGAGCCAATGGAAGTTCATTTAGTTGGATCTCCGATACCAAAAGCTGCGACAGAAAAAATGACTGATGAGCAATGGCTTAAAGCTATTGCTCGTTATGATTACGATGATTTAGGCACTAAAATTCAAGGTACTGGGGAACTTATAGGAGGGGCGCATCAATTATCAAGTCTTCTGGAAAGTAAAGTTAAGAAGGAGCCTACACGTTTTGCCTCGTTAATCTGGCGGTTTCCAGATAATGCTAATTCATCCTACTTTAATGCAGTTTTACAGGGGATTGCTGAAGTTGGACTAGATGTCGAAACCGCACTTCATGTATGCCAACGCTGCCACCAACTGCCCCAACGGCCCTGTGGACACCAGATTTGTTGGTTAATTCAAAAGTTAGCTGAACTGCCTTGGACTTACGAGGCTTTGGATATTGTGGTCTGGTACGCCTTAGAAGATCCTGATCCAGAGCAAGAGTTGTGGCGTACTGAAACTTCAGGTGGAGAGTCTAACTACGGCGGTAATATTATTGATGCGGGAATCAACTCCACGCGTGGCAGTGCGGTAAAAGCGATCGCCGAGCTAATTTTTGCTGATAAAAGTCGTGCTTCTTACTTCCAAATACCTATAGAGCAGATAGTCCTAGATCCTTCTATAGCTGTGAGGTCTTTTGCTGCTGAGGCACTAACAGCAATGTTGAACTATAACAGGGATGTAGCTGTCAGTCTTTTCTTAGAACTTTGTAAAACTGAGGATGTATTTCTAGCCGCACCTACTGTTGAAGATTTTTTATACTACACATTACGAACACATTTTCAGCAATTAGCGCCAATTTTAGAACGAATGATTAGTTCTGATCTACCAGAGGTCGTAAGGGTTGGTGCTAGGCAAACTTGTTTATCATCTTTAATAATAGAGGAAGCGCATTCATTTGCAGAGCGTTGCCTTTCTGGGACAGAATTACATCGTATTGCATCTGCTGAAATATTTGTTGCTAACCTTCAGTCAGCACATTTCCGTGAATTCTGTGAAACTGGGTTAACTCAACTTTTCAATGATTCTGACGAGAAAGTTCGTGTTGAAGCTGCTGGTTGCTTTTTCCACTTGGAGGGAGAACAACTAGGTGAGTATGTCAGTCTGGTTCAGGCATTTGTTGAAAGCCGTGCATTTGAAACAGATTGTCAAGATTTAATTTATGCACTCGAAAAAACAACAGCTAAACTACCAGATATTACTTATCTCGTATGTGAAAAATTTGTTACATATTTTAGTTTAATGGCTGCTGACATCCGCACCCGTAGTGCATCAGATGCAGACAAAATCAGTGAATTGCTGATCCGCGTGTACAGTCAAAGTAAGGATGAAAACTTGCGATCGCGCTGTCTTGATTTAGTTGATAGTCTGACTGAGACGGGAGCCTACGGATTAGACAAAGCCTTACAGGAGTTTGAAAGATAGATTAATTCTGTATTTTAAAATGATTAATTAAAATGTCAGCTCTACTTATGAGGCTTTGGTTTTAATATTCAGTTTTTCTTTTCGCCATTTACCCACACTTTTTTAGTTTTAGTTAAGCGATGGTCTGAGCCATTTTAAATTTTCAGCCTTGAATTGGGTCATCTGGTGGTGGATGCCGCCTAATTTCTCTATCAGCATCACGAATATTAATTATTCTAGGTCGGTTGAATGCTAATGCTGCGACTGTGGCGCGTCCTGTAGGTGTCAAGCCGATAATCGAGAGTGTATCTGTTGACCAAATAAAGTGTTCTTGCCAACTATCAGTGCGAGGATTAAATAAGGGTACTTCTGATAACGACTGTTCATCAAAGGCTTTAAGTTTATCTGATTTTTGGCGATTGCAATGGAAACAAGCCAAAGCTAAATTATCAATTAAATTAGCACCACCTTTGGTCAGAGGAATTACATGGTCTACAGTGAAGGAAACATATTGCCATTGTTCCGATGCGTGACAATATTCGCACAGAGACTTGGCTCGTTGTCGTACTTGATTTTGAGTAGCTTCACTAATGTAACGATTCGCAGACAAATCTCTAATTCCCTATAATTCACTTTGGTTTTGAGTTAGCGATGAATTCCTGATCATCCGATTCACCAAACTAAGATAATCGTCTAATTCTTCATATCCATCTAATTCTTTTTCTTCCTCTGAAGTCAGTGTAGATTCTTTTTGCTTAATTAATAAGGCTTCAATTCGCCCCTGTACTAAGCTGGAAGCTCGAAATATTGGCACTCCTTCTACTAGCTCGATGCGGACAGCACCATCTAATGGTAAACTGTTGGGCAAGTGTGACAATTTCATAGGTAAATTGATTGTCATAAATTACTTTATCCAGACTGTCGGTGAGATAATTTTAGCTGACTTGTCATCTAAATAGAAATTGTAAACAGGTTCTCCTGATAATTCACAGCGAAGCGGCTCAAGAATTTTAGTGAACGGATTCCAAACTGCTGTTACAGTCCGTTTCGCTTTCTTCCTTTGCAACTCACACTGAATATGTACCGTAGGGAGATGGATAATCATTGCACTGTGCAACCAAGCTTCTACACTCATTGCATAACGCTCTTGGATATCTAACAATTTTCTCTCTAACTCTCTATTAGTGGCTTCAATTCGTGCTAGTTCTTTATCTAGTTCATCACCAATCAATTTTTTTAACTCAATCTTGTTGCGAATCGAGTCGCTAATCGTGTTGTAATAATCCTTGAGCCTTTCTTCATCCCTAGCTCTTGCTCTTGTTAATTTAGCCTGCCAATTATCTAGAGATTTTCCAATCAATATTGCACTTTGATGTTCGATTAACCTCAACAACTCTTCAATTGGGATCGCCAACGGTGTCTCTTGATGCTCCACAGTCATTAGGTCAGACTCCCAAAACAAAGCATCCCCAATTTCTACTGGTGTTACTCCTGTTATTTCATTGATAATGAACGAAACTAAACCAATCCTTTTTTCGGAAGCATTCGCTGTGTAAGCCACATTACACAAGATGTAACGAGTAATTTCTGGTTTAGCATCTAAAAAACGAATTAAGCCATTTTGAGGTGCGAGTCTCTCCAATAAAATTTTCTCAAAGCCTGTGTTTTTCAGATGTCCATCGATTTTAACACCCAACGCACTAATAAGTCCTTTAACAGCTAATAGTTCAGATAGCTTATTTAAGACTTCTGAATGATAAGTAACAAAAACACTTTGGGGTACATCAGCAATAGTTGTAAAAGTAACTTCTTCGGGGAGCGAAAGCAGCGATGCTATATTTTCTGTCAACAACACATTCAAAATGTGTTCACCAGCAGGTTCTGCTATTCCGTCATGCAGAGAAACAATTTTTTCTAAGGTAGCAATAATTGGGTCTGATAACATATTTATTCAAATCAATCTCTCAAGCTTCAAAATCTTCGCCAAAAATCTGTTCATCCAGTTCTTGAATTTGCTGATACTGGTTTTTGGCTTTCAACAAATTATCTGCCAATTGCTCGAAGGCTGTATCTAATTCGGGCTTGATCTGATGCTTGAGCCAGATATCCATGACAATTTCACTAAAGTCAAATTCATCATCCACGTTCCCTAAAATTGTTTCAATCTCTCCGACCACTAGTTCAAACATATTAATTTTGTCATGCAAGATCCGCAGAATATACTCTTCGATACTGCCCTTGAGACAAAAGTTAAAAATAAAAACATCCTGGGTTTGTCCAATGCGGTGGATACGACCAATGCGCTGTTCTATTTTCATTGGGTTCCAGGGGAGGTCATAATTAACGATCGCGTTCGCAAACTGGATGTTACGTCCCTCTCCGCCTGTTTCCGATGCCAGCAGTACAGAAACATTATCTCGAAATGCGGCGATCGCCTCATCTTTCTGTTTAAGGGACATCCCCCCAGTAAATTCTGCAAAGGGGATATTTGCACCTTGCAGAGTTTGAGCCAAATAAGTGCTAGTTGCTTTATGGGTTGTGAAGACCAAGGTTTTCTGGGAAGATTTTGAGAGCATCTCTACCAATACTTTTGCTTTCTCGACCTGCTTGACTTGAGATGCTCGTCTTGCTAAAGACTTCAGTTCTTCATCAGGTAGGCGTTTGGTCAATTGCTTGAGGGAGTCAGCCAAAGCACCAGGGGATGAACCAGCACGCATTAGCAAATTGGTGCGGGAGAGTCTGTCTAGCTTGTCTTCTGAAGAACGTAGATACTCGCTCAAGTCCTGGTAAAGTTTCTCCTCGCCTGCTGCTGGGGTAACAGTAATTGTGGTGGCGAAGCGTTTGGGCAGTTTGACATCTACTAGGGCGCGGGTATTTCGCACCATGACTTCCCGCATCAGAGAGCGTAACTTTTCGGGATTTTTCGGGACTCGTCCATTCCTGGAATCGACATATTCTTTTTTAAAAGCGGCTTCTGTTTGTAGCAGTCCTGGCTTGAGGAGGGTCAGCAGATTAAACAGTTCAATAAGGGAGTTCTGCACTGGCGTAGCAGTGAGCATGAGGATAAACCGCTTATTGAGGGCGTTGACCAGTTTCCAGTTGAGGGTAGTGCGATTTTTCAGGTGGTGGGCTTCATCGACAACAACCAAGTCCCAAGTGCGACTGGTGACGTGGGGATAATGTTTAGCAGACTTAGCCGTGTTTAATGAAGCGATAATTCGCGGATTATTCGTCCAAAATTCGTCTATCGGTTGTTGCGGGTCACGGTTATCTGTGGTGATAGTAGCAATATTAAATTTGTCACTTAACTCTGATTGCCATTGGGAAACTAGGGATGCGGGAGTTAACACCAGCATGGACTGTACCATACCCCTTGCTAAGTACTCGGCTATGATTAGTCCCGCCTCAATGGTTTTGCCCAATCCGACTTCATCGGCTAGTAATGCGCGTCCACCCAGTTGTCTAAGTACTTTTCGGGCTGTTTCAATCTGATACCAGTATTTGTCAATAGCAGTTAGTGTGGGCAGGCAAATTAGCTGATCATAGTCTGCCATTACCGAGAGGCTAAACAGGTCTAAACGCGCTTGGTAGAAGTTAATAGGGTCGTATTTAGCTGCTTTTAGAGCTGACAAGGCAGTGTCAGAATTGAATTTAAATGTATAGTTTGTCTCCATGATGCACCCCTAATAGCTACTTTTTACCACACTGCACACGCACATTTGACCAGTTCAGCACTTAGTCGCCATAGAGTTCCGAGTCGAAGTTGGCAGCCAAGGAGCCATGAGATACTGCACCGATGAAGTTTGCCAGGGGGTCGCTACTGTCAGTGGGGGGGGTTGAATCTGGTGATTTCTGAGTACGAGCAAGCTGTTGAACATACTGCAACACATCTGCAAGGTGCTGCTCTGGTAGTTGTTCAATCGCTTCAAAAATGGCTTGTTTGGTTGTCATAGCAATGACTTAATAATGTTGCTTTCTTATATAAAGTCTACTGCTGAAATTACTGTCTTAGCTAGGACTTCTCTTCATCTGATACACTTCAAGAAACTGGAAACTAAAACCGAGCCGGTTGACCAAATGTCAACGTATCTTCTAGGAACGAAAGCCAGTGTCAACTTCTGACAATCAATGCTGCATTATCGCCCTGTTTAACCAAGCGGGTGGTGTCGCCAAATCGACACTGACCCAAAATTTGGGATACCACCTAGCACGACGAAAACACCGCGTTCTCCTCATCGACGTAGACCCCCAAGCGTCCTTGACCAAATTCATGGGGTTAGTGCCATCTCAGTTACAAAAAACCATTGCTGATGCCACATTCAAACCTAACTAAGAGCGAATTTCCCCATGTTTGCGAATATGTTCAACTAACCGTTTAGTTTCACCGCCAGCTAATTCTAGTTCCCTGAGATTGCCCACCAAAATAAACAATTCCTTTGCTCTACTAACGGCGGTATTCAGTAAATTGGGTTTGCGGTTAAGAAACCAAAAACTATGCTCTTGGTGGCACTGGTAAGGAGAAAAGATAATAGCTGCTTTCTCTCCTCCCTGGAAGGTGTGAACTGTGCCAATATCATCCCAAGAAAAGTTTCGCCAACGGTTAGATAGTCGATACTTGAGCGCGTTAGCTTGCTGCGAAAACGGCGACATCACCCCAATTGTCTTTGAGTTGTCATCCGAGTTAGTAGAGTACCCATGTTTTAGCAAGGACGCAATTATAGTTTCTACAGCATCAATTTCTTCTGGATTGGTATTATGGGTGTGGCTTCCCTCGACATGGTAAGCCAGCAGGTGCTTGACTGTTGCTTCCTCGGTATAATCTGAAAGGATTTGTAGACCACCGGGATAGTTGGGGCTGCAAAACTGAATAATGGGTGGGGTGCAACGGTAATGATTAGAGAGGATAATGCCGTTGCCTAAATCGGATTCTGTGCCACTAGCGCCAGCAGCGCGATGATAAGCAGTGGCAGTGTATTTGGCAGTGGGTGCATAGCGATAGTAATCTTCATTCCCCATGCCCATATCCAGAAAGGCAGTTTTCAGATATTGCTTGATGCTATCGTCGCTCATGTTAACGATTGGCTCAATTTGTTGGGGGTCGCCTGCCACTACTGCCCGTTGTGATCGCACCAGCAAGGGAAATAATTGATGTATAAGAGTTGTCCCCGCTTCATCCACCAGTGCCAGCTTGATGATATTAGGCTGAAGAATTGGCGACATATTACGCATTGATTGGAGGGTGGAGGTAATAACAGGGAAAATCAAGCTCAAGTCACGGTAGATGGCATCACTATCAGTTGACAGTTTTAGCAATGCCTCTCCATCCCCTGCTAATACGCTGCCGTAAGTTTCTAAAGCCCTCATAACGCTCTCCTTGCGTCGGAGAACTTCTTGCAACAGAAACGCCCAGGCACGTTGAAACAGTTCTAGCTGTAATTGGTTGTGGTCGCGGTAAAAAAGATTATAGAAATCCCCTTGTGGGTAACTATCGATTTGTTTCTGAATTTGTTGATGTTCTGCTTGTTTTAGCTCTAGTTCATTATTTAAAGCTGTTAGTTGGGTTTGAATTTCAGTGACTTTTTGGTGAAGATTCTGCCATTGTTGTGATAAATCTAGTTTTTGGTTAACAGAAGCCTGGGCTGTGGTTAAACTAGGGTGGTCAAGGGGGGTCTGAAAAGGATGCCCTGTCGCCAAGGTGTTTAACACAGCTGCGTTGATTCGCAAAGCCAAGCGGCGAAAAATTCGTTGATCGGTAGTAGCATTAAGCCAGTTCAAGGCGCGTTTGGTGATGGAGTCAGACTCTTTTGGTAGTTCTCGTTCTGCCTGGGATAACTCTTCTCGTATTTGCTGGTAGGCATCAAGGGGAAAATTTGCATAATCAGACAAACTTAATAGCTGTTCAGTTAGGGCTTGTAACTCGGAAGACTTGGCAGCAATATCGTTATTAAGTAATTGTATTTCTACATCCAGTTGCGATCGCCGTTCAATGTCAATAACTTTTTGAGCAGTATTAAAGCGGTCTTGCTCTATAAGTTGCTGAATTTCACTTTCTGCTTGGAGTAATTCGAGTTTGGCTTGTTGCCAAGAATCTAGGTTAAATTCAGTATTACGCAGCCAATCTTGGGTTGATTGCAGTTTGGGTAACGTTTCCTTACGGATAATAGTTTGGTTGCCACCAGGAAGATAAAACTGTTGAGCAGGAGAATCTATAGCCAGTCGTTGTTGGAATTTTTTAACGGTGCTGTTATTAGCACCGACAAAGAATATTAAATTATTTGTATCATCTTCACCGTGAACAATTCGTAACGCCCGATTTACTATTTGCTGTGCTATAAGGTGCAGAAACACCTCCGTTTTTCCATTCCCCGGTGGCCCACAAACAGCAGTTAGTAAATTCTCCTGGGCGTGTTTCAAGACAGAGGCTTGAAATTCATCAGGCGGATGGGAGGGAAAAGCACCCCAGAATATCACCTCATCTCTGGGTGATTGTGGCTGACCACAAAGGTACTGCATAGCTGGGTGAGTTTCAGTTAGCCATCCAGCCTTAGAGTCAGGTTGTTGAAGTTCCTTGAATATTTCTTGTATGTCTTGCTTAAGGAGGGCGTTATAGGGTGTAAAGTCGCAGCGAAGCAAATAAGGTTGTCGAGAGGTTTTGTACTTTCCTTCGGGTAAGTCCACCAGTTCAAGAAAGTCTCGAAGCGTTGGGAATCTTCCTTTAAATGTATCTTCTAAAAATTTTCCAATTCCTGACGCAACAATCAGTGATTCGGTTTGCTCCTCCTCTAGCCCGTACAGCCGCATTAAGTTAACAACCACTGGCTGAAACTCGTACTCGGTCAAGTCCCAGCCAGTTTTGCGGTAATTACCTTTGAATATGGGTGAAATATCAATTGTAAACAGAGGTAGGTATTTCAGCCTTTGCTCTTTGCCCTTGCCGTTGATTATATAGATTTGTGGGAAAGCAACAGCCATCTGAACATCATTTTTGTTTCCTCTTTTAGCTGCTTGCTGCTGTTGCTGGAATTGCGTAAATACTTCGCTATCTAACAGTAGTTTGTTGCCAACAAGCTGCACTCCCTTATCTACTACTTTTGAATAAATATCTGAAGAACGCTCGACCTCAGCTTGAGTCAGTTCTTCTAACCTGATATAGCCTAACCAAGCTTGTACTATCTGGATAAATTTTTCTGACTCTAGCATGGTCACTTAAACATCAATGAAAGGCACTAAAGCTTAGTATAAAAAATATTTGAGCCTTTTGCCTTCTACGTCCTGGTTTTGATATGTAAGGTTACTCAACGTTTGTCAGCGTCTCCAGTTGTGCAAGTAGTTTTTCTATCTGCTTGAGCTTCTTCGGGTCTGACCAAATACGGGACTTTCTTAGCTTGGTGGTCGCAGCAGTAAAGCGCTCTTTGTAATTGTTCGATTCGGTGTTTGGGGTAGAGGCTAGGCTTTTCTTCTCACTGATACGTTGTTTGATTTCGCTTAAAGACCAGTTTTGGGCAATAGCTTGTTCTAAAAAGGCAATGCGATCATCTAATTTCTGAATCTGGGCGATAGCTTTGGCTTTGGTGTACTCAAGTGAGCCAAATCTTAGTGCTGAAAGGATGTCTTCTGGGAGATTTAGTAGTGGCAACCGGTTGTTGGCGAATGATTCCCAAGTCATTAAACCCAAGCCATCAAACACTTCTTCAACGATTTTTCGATCTGGATTTACAAGGGGTGAGTCTGACTGCTTATCGTTTTCGTCCTTTCCAATAACGTTATTGGAAGTGTCTAATTTATCATCTTCATCTTTGACAATAACGTTATTGTCAGCATCAGATGAATCTATTTCTGGTTTCTCAATAACGTTATTTTCATCATCTAATTTCTCGCCTTCCTCGTTGAAAATCACCTTATTGTCAACTTGCTCTGAGTCAAATTCATGTTTTCCAATAACGTTATTGGAAGATTTAACAGATTCCTTACGTTCGTGTTGCAAGCGGCGCAGTAATGGCGGAATTTCGTCAACGTTTCGACCTAGTTTGAGAGCCAGCAGTTGCAAAATACCTTCGGTTTCCTCGACTGGATTCAGGTCTTCCCGAAGCAAGTTTTCGATCAGTGCCAGTTGAAAAGCTGCGTTATCGTCTAATTCTCGGATGACAACAGGGACAACTTGAAGTCCAAGCTCTTGGGCAGCACGATAGCGGCGCTCTCCTGCGACTAATTCGTGTTTCTCTCCATCAAGAGGGCGTACCAACAAGGGCTGCAAGATGCCATGCTGTTTGATGGATTCAGTTAACTGCTTTAATGCTTCAGAATCAAAGTAACGACGCGGTTGATTAGGCGGCAGAATAATCTGGTCTAATGGCAGGGACACTTGAGAATCGGCATTGTTTATGCCTGTGGTGTCCCAAGGCACATCAATTTTACTTTTGAGGGGTTGACTGGCTTTAGTGTGTCTCATTTTAAGGATTCTAAACTAAGGGCTATTTTTTTCAAGATTGCAACAGATGGGTGTTTGGGATCGTAAACTGCCAAAGGCATTCGTTCTTCTGAAGCATCAACAAAAGCAGTGGAGCGAGGAATCGGGGCAAAGACAGTTCCGGCGCTTGCTAGTTGTTCGGTGATGGCTGCTAGGGTACGAGTGTCCTGGGAGTTACGACCATCATATTTTGTAGGCACAAATCCGGCTATTTGCAATTTGCGGTTTGGTTTGTTGCGTACTGTAGCGACCGTTTTTAGTAATTCACCTGTTCCCTCAAAGGCTTTGAAATGGGTTTCCAGAGGCACGAGAACATGAGTGGCAGCTACAAGAGAGATGTAAGACAGTAGCCCTAAACTGGGAGGGCAATCTATTAAGATAAAATCGTAATCTGATTCAATTGGTTCGATGGCTTCTCTTAGGCGAAAATCACGCATGGAAGCGTTAACCAATTGCATTTCTGCCGTACTCAGAGAGATGTTAGCAGGTGCTAAATCCATGCCGTGAATCCCCTCATGAATTGGCAGAGGTTGTTCATCCACAATGGCATTGTTGACAGTTTGCTCTATGTCTCTTGGAACCAAGCCCATAAAAATGGTTAAGCTGGCTTGGGGGTCTATGTCGATGAGCAGGACGCGATGACCCAATTGCGCTATTTGGTAGCCCAGGTTTTGGGTAAGGGTGGTTTTGGCAACACCTCCCGCCTGATTAAATACTGCGATGATTCGGCTCATAAGTGAGTGGTTTACCTGCACCATTACAACTTAAGATAACGGTGATACGTCAAAAAGCAATATTTATTTTTGTTTTGGGTCTGCTTCTAGGAGAGAATACACTCACTTGAGGGAAGGTATTCCTTAGACTTGTAATACGCCCAAAATTTCTATTTATTTTTTTCCTGTAAAATGCTTAATTAAATTACCTATTAAAGGCAACTGTTCCAGTACCATTGTTATCAACTTTACAAAATTCTCATCGGACAAGCGGTCATCTTGACGCAGTTGTAACACTCCAATTAATACGATAAGGACAGTGGTACCAATAATAGTTAGTGCTAGCGAATAAATTGGTAGAAATCCAGCAAAAATACCTACAGTGTTAAAGACAATTGAGAATACAAGCAAATAGAAGATTCCATTACGGAAAGCCCAAGGAAGAGTAACTTGCACTTCCTGTTCTTCATTTTTTCCTGGTGGTTTCACCAATTTATCTCCATTTAAAAATATAATATTTTGACCTTGAATATTATAATTCTCTCCGCTTTGTTTTAGTTCTTTCTCTTCAATAAGTTGGCTTCTGTCCATGACATCATCAATTAAGCTCAAGGTCTTCACTTTTTCATAGGGTTTTTTATCACATTCAATGTCATATTTTTGATTAGCAATCCGATCTCTTAAATTTTCAAACCTATAAAAGTGTGGATCTTGCTGATTTTTACAGACTGAGCAATTACAAGGAATAAGCTGATTAATTTTTAATTGTTTATAAGAATCATGAATTTTATCGAACTCGTGGGTAACGCGGGTCAACAAGTCTCTTTTGTGTAGACCTGCAACCCGGATTTTAAATTCCCGTTGCTCGTAATATTCAATAATCTCTGCCTTAGTATTGTCGTGGCTGAGAATAACGCCACTTTTCCAGACATATTTTTGGCCATCAATCAACCTATGCATGGCGACTATGAACTGGGTAATAATGCCTTTGGGCATGAAATCATAAGTGTACCGCAGAATGAGGTTACTGCTTTTATCCCATTCATATTCAGGTTGTTTTTCAGTTAAGAGTTGCGGCGCGATGTAAGTTTTAGGACTGTTAGGAATTTCGTAACATAAATTGAAATTAATCATCAGTTGCAGAAGTTCGCCTTGCTTTGTGGCATATTGTTCTTCCTGCCAGATGTTTTGCAAATCTTTCCAGGTAAACTTGCCCAAATTGCGAATTACCTTTTTATCGTCTAGAACTTTGTAAACTGCATCAGTTCCCCACTTGGGTTTGAGAATGACAGTATTGTTTAAAATGGGGTCATCCTGAAAATGTAAACCAACACCTAAATCATGCAGATAGCTACTTAACTGCAACTTGTCTTTCTGTTGGGTGAAGCCGTTTTCTTGGCAGATTTGCAAATATTCATCTAATCTGATGTAATTGCGGGAGTCACTCTCCAACGCTTCCCGGACTCTTACCCAGGTTCTGGGAAGTGGTGCGCCAAAGTGGGGTAGGGTTTTTATGTAATGCTTGATTTCGTCTAATACTTTTTTCAAACCCCTATTAGTAGCCAAGTTAGTAGCTAAGATTTTTTCCAGATTGCTAAATCGCCCCCGCAATTGTGGTTCATTAATTTCACGCGGACGGTCTTGCTTCTCATTTTTTATAATTAATACTGGACTATTATCACTTAACAATTCCACCACATTTAACCAGTAGAAAAAATTGGTGTCTTCTTTGCGATTATCCGCTACCAAGGCATAGAGGGAACGCTTGGTGAGAAAAAACTGGTGAGTAGCATGGTAAATTTCTTGTCCTCCAAAGTCCCAAATATTGACTCGAAATTCTCGCCCATTATCCATCGAAAAACTCCATTTTATCACCTCAATTCCCTTTGTTGAGTCTTCTTCTTGAAGTTGATAATTTGGTTTTTCAATCTTTTTAGCCAGTGTTGTCTTACCTGCGCCTCCTTCACCAACAATCAGTAACTTCGCCTCGTACAGATAATCTTTACCTTGTGCTTCCAGTTGCCGGAAGTAATTCTTAATAGCCTCAGTATTTTTTGCCACAATTTCTGGTGGGGGCTTTTCAATCAAGTTGCCGTTTAATTGGAGATTAGTAAGGTTTTGTAACTGGTGTATAGATTCTGGGAGTGCCTTTATTTGGTTATTACTTAAATACAACGCTGTGAGGTTTTGCAGATCAGATATTGCTTCTGGCAGCGTCTTTATTTGGTTATTACTTAAATACA